>NZ_VDDC01000097.1:0-1555 GCF_006239215.1 Paracoccus haeundaensis | reverse complement strand
CAGGGACAGCTGGCGAGCCATGTGATTCTCCTAAACATGTATTTCTTATGCATCTATACGGCGCTATACATGCAAAGCAAATACTTGTATTTATGTCCTATGAAATTGAGCCGCTACACCGACTATTCCCTTCGTGCGTTGATCTATCTCGCAGCGAGCGACGGCAGGCTGGTATCGATCCGCCAGATCGCCGAGGTCATGACATTTCTCAGAACCACCTGATGAAGATCGTTCAGGACCTCGGGAGCGCAGGATTTATACGGACTACCCGAGGCAGACAGGGTGGACTGCAGCTGGCGCGCCCGGCCATCGAGATCACCATCGGCCAAGTCGTCCGACACACCGAAGGTGACGACCCCCTGGTGGATTGCAGCACATGCCGTATCTCCCAGGGCTGCGGGTTGCCTGCCGTGATCTCGCAAGCGAGAGAGGCGTTCATGTGTGTTCTGGACACCTGCCGTCTGTCGGATGTGGCTCGGATGCCCGGCGCGTTTCAGCATCTGTTCACGGTTCAGGACCGCTCATAGGGCCACGCTTTCGGAGCCCTTGGGCTGGAGTCATCTATAACAGAAGAACCGCTCTGCATAAAATCTTTGCATTCATACAGAAGCTGCGTTTTTGACGCGGTGAAACCTGAGTATAGCCGAGCGTATTCGTATCGTTCAATGTGCCTGTGATGTATTACCTCGGTCCTCAAAGGTTCTTACATCAGGATCGTCAGGGGCGTGCTGCCCCTGACGATCGTGTCATTAGTTCCCCAGGTAGGTCGAGTACCCAAAGGGGCTGACGAGAACGGGGACGTGGTGTTCCCGGTCTGCATCCTGAACCTGAAAGATGACGTCGATTTCAGGGAAAAATGGCGTCTGTCCCAGATCCGCATAATTCGACAGGTCGAAAGCCAGCCGATATGTCGCGACCTCCGTCTCGATATCGAAGCCCTCGACCCGACCGTTTTCACCCGTGGTAGACGTCCCGATCTCGGTCCAGGTGTCTCCCTCTTTCATTTCCAGCGTCACAGGAATACCGGCACCGCCGGTCCCGGTGGAAATGTTCAGAACATGCGTGGAGATATCCTCCGCCTGTGCAAGACCGCTCAGGCCAAATGCGGGGATCAGGGCTAGCAAGCAATTACGCAACATTATGTCGTCTCTCTTTCAGTCTGCGGTATATCAGCAGGATGGCTGATATATCGTTCGCAGTAGGACGCGGGACTTCGGCGACCTGCCTCGTACAGACCGCCAACGCCCTTAGTGTCCAAGTAGATTTTCTAGGAAGCAACAGGGGTTTGTTAACGATCCGGGGCGGCAAGGTTACACCTCGATAGAATGGCAATCATATCGATTCATGTCGCGCAGTGGGGCCACCTTGCTAGTTGTTTTTCCTGAAAAGGCGTTCCGACTCACGACGCTGAATAAACCAATGAAATCTAATACTTAAATCGTATAGAGTTACATAACCCGGATTATTACAGATCTAAGTGTAGAAGCAAAGTAGAATTGTCGCGAACTGGCAAAGTTGATTTGTCGCCTCTGCCCTGAAGGCTGACGCTGCGCTG
>NZ_VDDC01000096.1:0-1562 GCF_006239215.1 Paracoccus haeundaensis | reverse complement strand
GCGAGGCGGCGAGCCGGGCCCGGCCCGCTCTCTCCATCAAGGGCCGTAGGGACGGGGCCGGCGACTTTGGACTTTGAAGCCATCACTCTGCTGGCGGCGGCGCGAAGGCTTGTGCCTCTGCCGCGCGCCGTTCGGCACGTCGCTCGACCCAGCCCTTCTTGCCCCGGCCAGGTTTGCCGGTCGGGGTATAGCGGGTGCGCTGTTTGCCCACTGGTCCGACCTGCGGAGGATCGACGTCCTGCTGCGTCTTGATGAAGGCCAGCACGTCGCCGAGACGCTTGTTCTCGGTGATTGCAGTATGGGTCACCCGCTGCTGAGCCGGATCGAAGATCCGGTAGGGTAGGGACAGTCCTTTCCAACGGATCTCGAACGGCCGGTCCGGCCAGGCATAGGTTTCAACATAGCGCCCGATCGCACTGCGGGCGTGCTCGCTGTCATCGAGGATGAACTTCTGTCGCTCGTAGTGGACCACGAGGCTTGCGCCAACCTGCCGCTGATCGCGAACGCAGAGGATGTCGCGGAGGCGTGATGCGGGCAGGTTGACCGGCCGGTGCAGGTTCTCGGGCCGGGCAGGGGGATGGGCAAAGCGCAGGTTGTGCCGCGCAATGAAGCCGGGCAAGAAATCGTTGCCCGCCGCCATGTCGCTGATCCCGGCCAGCCGCAGCTCCTTGACCAGCCGGTCCTGAAGTGTCCGATTGGCACGCTCTACCCGGCCCTTGGCCTGGCTACTGTTCGCGCAGAGGATCTCGATGTTCAGCTCGCTCAGGGCACGCCCGAACTGCGTCATGCCGTGCCCGCTGCGGGCCTCGGCCTTGTTCACCCGGAAGACGCTGTGTTTGTCGGAATAGAAGGCCACGGGCAGGCCATGCTCATGCAGGTAATCGGCAAGGGCCGCGAAGTAGCTCTCGGTCGACTCCGAGCGCACGAAACGCAGATGCATGAGCGCGCCAGTGGCATCGTCGATGAACACCAGCAGCGTGCAGGCGGGGCCGCGGTCCTCAAACCAGCGATGCTCCGAGCCGTCAATCTGGATCAGCTCGCCCACGGCCTCCCGCCGCAGCCGGGGTCGATGCACCCGGCGCCGCTGCGACCGGCTTTGCCAGAGCCCATCCGAGATCATCCACTTGCGCAGGGTCTCCGACGAGACACGGATGGTGTGTCGCTCAGCCAGTGTCTCGGCCGCCAAGGTCGGTCCGAAGTCCGGGTAATCGCTGCGGATAAGCGACAGGATGTAGTCGCGCTTCAGATCGCCGATCCGGTTGTTGGACGGGCGGCCGCGCAGCTTGTGCCGCACGGCCATCGCGCCATTGTCTTGCACTTCGCGGACCAGGCGTTGCACTTGTCGCTGGCTCACACCCAGCAGTTCGGCCGCCGTCGCGGTGCGCAGGCTGCCGTCCAGCACCTGCGCCAGCACCTCGATACGTTGAAGCTCGTGTTCGCTCATCAGAACAAGTCCCATGTCCAAAGCCCTCGTGCCATGCTGCGCAGCGCAGCGTCAGCCTTCAGGGCAGAGGCGACAAATCAACTTTGCCAGTTCGCGACAATTCTACTTTGCTTCTACA
>NZ_VDDC01000095.1:0-1562 GCF_006239215.1 Paracoccus haeundaensis | reverse complement strand
CTGCAGGGCGTCGACAAAGCGATCCTGACGACCGCCAACTTCCTCTTCAACGGCGCCGTCCCGAAAGAGCTGAACGGCACACCGCCCACGGTTACGCCTGCGCCCCTTCCCACACCAATACCGCCGGCAGCCGATATCAATGAAATAAGAGGTTCGAATGCCGACGATACAATGCGGGGCACGACACAATCAGACATAGTCTGGGGTCTTGAAGGGCTAGATACATTCTACTGGCAGCCGGGGGTGGGCAACGATACCTACCATGGCGGCACCGGGACAGAGCGGTACGATGCTAACCCCTATACACCTGGTAATCCTGGCGGCGACAGGTTGATTCTGGACGGTTCGGCCGGTCTGCGCATCGACATGCACTCGACAGATAGTGGCAGCGTTCAGAGCAGGAATGACCGCCTGGAATTCACGGGTATTGAGCGTATTTTTGGTACCACCGGCGACGACGTTGTCGTGGCGACAAATGCGACCGTAAATAGTTCCGGTGGAAGTGTACCCGCCCACGGTCTGTCGATCTTTACCGGTGCAGGAAATGACCGGATCTCAGGATCGCAGTTTGACGATGTCATTGATGGCGGCTCGGGCAACGATACCATCAACGGCGATGGCGGGAATGATTTCATCCACTCCAGTACCGGCAATGACCTGATCTATGGCGGCGCCGGTGACGAAAACATCCGATGGGGTAACGGTGATGCCAACCACAACCCCGGTAATGATACGATCGACGGCGGCTCGGGAAACGACCTGATCAACATTTGGATCAAACGCGGCGACATCTATTCCAACAATGACACTGTTGGCATCGAGGGTGTCAGTGTCACGGTTGATCGTGTCCTGTCTGACGGAGCGTTTTCAGGCAATGCCAGCACCAGTATCGGCGGGACCGCGACACTGCGCTTCGACAACTTCGAACTTGGCTGGACGCATGCAGGCAACGACGTCATCGACGCGTCGGGCGCTGTGATCTCAAGTTCCGGGGCTGGCGTAAACTTCAACACGCGATGGGGTCACGATAGGTTGGTGGGCAGCCGAGGCAACGATACTTTAGACGGGTCAATGGGCCGTGATACTGTGCAGGGTGGCCAAGGAGATGACCGCATCTGGATTGGAGACGGGCACAATGGCGACGGGGCAAGCGACGTGCTTATATTCCGGGCTGGTGATGGTGCCGATATCGTCTACGGATTCGAGAGCAGCCGCGATACCCTGGACCTCGGTGAAAGGAGTTACAGCGCCACAGAGGTCCGTGATGGAACGCTTCTCAATTTCGGTAGCGGTGACTCAGTTCTCTTAAACGGGGTCTTCGACTTTATCTAAAGTGGCTTGGGCGTCGGAAAAATGGTTATTAACCGACGCCCCTTTCATACTAGGGTCAGGATTCATAACAAACAGATGACGGTTGCTGCGAGAGCGATGGCCGAGAGGAAGACCTTCGGACATCTGTCGTATCGAGTTGCCACGCACCTCCAGTCCTTGAGCCTGCCGAACATGATCTCGATGCGACTTCGCCGCTTGTAGCGTCGCTTATCATATTGGACCGGCGTCTT
>NZ_VDDC01000094.1:0-1612 GCF_006239215.1 Paracoccus haeundaensis | reverse complement strand
TCCTTGAGCCTGCCGAACATGATCTCGATGCGACTTCGCCGCTTGTAGCGTCGCTTATCATATTGGACCGGCGTCTTGCGTTGCTTCCGACTAGGGATGCAAGCGCGTATCCCTTTGTCCTGCAACGCCTCTCTCAACCAGTCAGCATCATAACCGCGATCGCCAAGCAGCCATTCGACGTTTGGCAAGCCGCTGAGCAGCGCCCGTGCGCCGATATAGTCGCTCACCTGTCCGGCGGTGATGAACAGGTCGAGCGGTCGTCCCCGGCTGTCGCAAATGGCGTACAGCTTGGTATTCATGCCGCCCTTGGTGCGGCCGATCAGGCGTCCACGCACCCCTTTTTTACGGCCATACTGATCGCTGTTCGATGTGCCTTCAGGTATGTGGCGTCGATCATCACGGCCTTCTCCTCACCGTGGTTCGCAGCGAGGCTTGCCATCATACGAGCGAAAATGCCTTTTCCGCTTTAACGCCTCCAACGGCAGTAAAGCGTCGTGTGAGGCCATAGGCGGTGGGTGCATCACGCCAGCGCAAGCCATTGCGGATACTGAAGATAATGCCGCTGACAACCCGCCTGTCATCAACACATGGCTTGCCGTGGGACCTTGGGAACTAGGGAGCGAGACGTTCCATCTGCACGTCGGCCAGCCAGAAAAGGTCGCTCATGTCACCGCTCCGTTTCCGAGCCGTGAATCACACAGCAAAACAAGTATCAGCGCACCCTGACCCTTCTGTATATCCGTTCTGCTAAACTGGTCCCGTCACCGGCCCCGGCCAGGACCGATGGCGGGGTGGTACGCGACGTCTGACCCTTGTGGCATGGCCGCGTCATCGGCATAGATGTCAGCCGCGACTGGCTGGACCTTCATTGCCTTCCCGACGGGCATCGCTGCAGAGTGCCAACGCTCCGGCGGGTCATGCTACCGTGGCAAAACTTGCCCGAGACCGGAATGCCATCGTCTGTTTCAAATCGACCGGCGGCCAAGAGTGGCAGCTCTGGGCGTTGTTGGAGGCAGAAGGTGTTGCAGCCCGCCAGGTGCCCCCCGCTCAGGTGAAAGCGTTTGCGCAAAGCCGGGGCACGCGCGCCAAGGCCGACCGGATCGATGCGGAACTCATCGCCCGTTTCTTTGCATTCCGACCCGAAGCAGGCCGCAGTCTTCCTACGGAGAAGATACGCATTCTCAGAGCCTTAACGTCTAAAAGAGCGCAGCTGGTTGAAATGCGCAAACGGCTGCTGGCCCAAATCCGCGCGCATCAAAAACTGGGCAATGCCGCGATGTTCGAGGACGTCGACAGCGAGCTGAAGCACCGGATCGACAGCCTGATCAAGGAGCTGAAAGACCGGATCACCCGGGCCATCGCCAGTGACCATCAACTTTCGGAGACAGCCATCGTCCTTCGCTCCATCCGGGGGATCGGCCTAATTGTCAGCACGATGCTGATCGCCGAAATGCCGGAGATCCGCACCATCACCGGCGAAGAAGCTGCCGCGCTCACCGGATTGGCCCCGGTCGCGCATGACAGCGGAACCCTTCGCGGGAAACGAGCCATCGCGGGTGGTCGCCGTGCCCTGCGGCACGTGATATTCCAAGCGGCTTTAGTCGCGGCACAT
>NZ_VDDC01000093.1:0-1657 GCF_006239215.1 Paracoccus haeundaensis | reverse complement strand
TCCAGACCGTGTGAAAACTCGGTGGAGTTTAAAGGGCGCCGGGCGTTCGGTGGTTTTTAGTTTAGAAATCCTGACCCTGAACGCAATTGCGGGTCTGGTGGACCTGTGAGGGCTCTGGAGGCAATTTTCAGGCCGCTATGGGCTGGATCGCCCGCCGATTATGGCCGTACAGCTGCCATCAGTGCCGGAATGCCGACAAGGCTGATCGCTCGACGCAAATTGTAGGCGATGGCCGTTAGGCTGAACTCGGCGCGCACGTTCTCCAGCCTGCGCATCAGGAATGCGCCCTGGCCCATCCATTGCTTCACGGAGCCGAACGGGTGCTCGACGCTCTCACGGCGCTCATCGAGCACCCCGGGCCGCGCGGCAAGCCGTTTTGCCATCCGGTCCAGCACGGCTTCGTTCTCGTATCGCGTGACCTTGCGGCACGCCGCGTCCGTGCATCGCGCCTTGAGTGCGCATGTCTTGCACGCAGCAGCATTAGCATAGTTGAACAGGCGGACGTCATCGCGAACCGGGCGGCTGCTGACACGGCTTAATGCCGCGCCGCCCGGACATATGTAGGTGTCCGCTTCGGCGTCGTAGCAGAACTGCTCCTTGCCGAAGAACCCCTTGGCAACAGCTGATCCACGCTGCGGTTTGGGAACGTAGGGTACGATGCCTGCCGCCTCGCAGGCCTCGATATCCTCGATCTTGAAGTAGCCCCGGTCAGCCACCGCATCGATCTTGTCGACGCCAAGTGTGTCACGCGCGGCTTCGGCGGTCTCGGTCATCAGGCCAAGGTCGCTGACCTTGCTGTGGACCTGCTGCTCGGCAATCAGTTTGTGCTTGGTATCCACAGCGATCTGGATGTTGTAGCCAACCCCAACGCGGCTGCTGGAGTGCATCGCACGTGCGTCCGGATCGGTCAGCGAGATCTGGTCCTCGCCGCTGTCCGCAAGGGCTTTGCCATGGCCTTCGAGGCGTTCGCGCCGATCGCGGATCACCGCGATCTTCTCCTGAAGCTTCTCCACGGTGCCGCTCTCCAGCGCAACCTCATGGTCCTTGTCGGCCTCATCGAGCTGCTTGAGATACCGCGCCAAGCGCTCATCGCTCTCGGCCAAAGCCTTCGCCAGTTTGGCCTTGGTAAAATTACGCTCCCGGCTGTTCACCGCCTTGATCCGGGTGCCGTCAATCGCGATCAATTCGCACCCGAACAAGTCGAGTTCTCGGCACAGCACCACGAATTCGCGGAACACCTGGCGGAACGCAGTCCTGTTGTCGCGGCGAAAATCCGCGATTGTCTTGAAGTCGGGCGTCAGACGGCGGAGCAGCCAGATCACTTCGAGGTTGCGTCGCGTCTCGACCTCCAACCGGCGGCTAGACCGCACCCGGTTCAGGTATCCGTAGATGTAGAGCTTCAAGAGATCGGCCGGATCATATCCCGGGCGGCCGGTCGTTTTCGCCCGGACCCGCTCGAAGTCAGCGGCCTTCAGATCAAGCCCGTCAACGAATGCTTCGATAAACCGGACCACGTTGTCCGGCCCCACATAGTCGTCCACAGAGTCCGGCAAAAGCAGGAGTTGGGACCGATCATCGCCTGAAATATGTGCCATGGCCCGAGGATACCATGGCCACATTAGGCTGGGAATCCTGTTTGGGTTTTCACACGGTCTGG
>NZ_VDDC01000092.1:0-1704 GCF_006239215.1 Paracoccus haeundaensis | reverse complement strand
CCATTACAACACCAAGCGCCCGCACTCATCACTGGGGTATCGCCCGCCAGCTCCCGAGGCCATCCAGTGGCCGGCTTCGCCATCCGGAGCCGCTTCGCCGGCCACCCCAGCTGTAGCGCCAAGACCCGAAATGCACTAAGACTGAAACCGGACCACCCGATAGGGGCAGGCCACACATCGCATCTTAATGAGCGGCGTTCAACGATTAGAATTCGACTAATCTCTTGGCTGTGAGACGATCACGTCACCCAAGTTGAGGCCAATTACTTTGATAGTCCCATCGGCTTTGTTAATGCTCACAACCTGTACATTTACCCTCTGGGCGATGTCATGCGCAATTCTGATGACGTAACGCTGATCAGCGTCTTTACGAATGGCGTTTTCGGGAATGCTGATACTGTCAAACCGTGGCGAGCTAGGTGTGGCAAGTCGTTCGTCTCGTAAGCTGCGCTGCAATGTGTGTAATTCTGGTGGGAGTAGCCCCGACATGACCTCCGTCATCTCAGCTGATATATTGAACGGTTCACCTACACCTGGACGAAGAGTAGTCGCCAACAGGATTGCAGTAGCAGCGAGAGCCACAACACGCATTAAGAAGGTGATAGATTGCTTTAAATTAAGTCGGAGCAAGATGGTAGGCCTGTTTAAGCCTCGAGATGATGTCAGAAATTCCATTCTGCGCAGTCCTGCAACGCGCACTCCAGAGGCATACAGATAACTTAGCGTTTGTTGTGATGAAATCACTCCATACAGTACACCCCAGTAGCTCACTGCTATTATAGAAAACTTTCTCGTGATCCACTCAGCCTTGTCTCATTGCCCGTGTAGCCGAGGCTTTCAACCGCCTTACTGCAAGTAAAGTACCCGCTGAGGCCTTTGCTTAACATGATCTCAGCCCGAGTAAGCGGAAATGGGTACATATGCGCCCTTATCCGGGTGGTAAATATTCCACACCGGTGGAGAGACAGTACGCGGCGTGGTCCGAAGGACAGTTTGAAATGCCGCCCTTCGGCCTCATGACAACCTAGCTAATGGGTCATTCTGCACTTGCGCAGCCGCTACATCGGCGGCTGATAGAGCACCGTCTTGAAAGGCTGCCTTGGCCACATCACCGCTTTTCGCATTTAATGCGTGTCTCCGGCGGCAAGGGGCGTGACCCTCTTGCCGCGCATTCTGCCGCATCGCTTCCTGGTCGCGGAGGGCGGACCTGCGTCACCAGCGATGGCGCAACGTGGCGGACACCGACCGACCGGGATTGTAGTAATCGGCGGACCCCCGGCCCACGACATGCTGTTCGTCGGCCAGGTTGTGGATGTTCAGCGACAATTCCGTCCTGTCGGTCACGTCATAGCTATAGGCGGCGTCCAGCAGCACGACAGCCTCGCTTCGGCCGGTGTCGTTCTGGGTCGCAAAAAAATACGTTCCTGTATATCGCGCGCCCAGACCAAAGGTCATGTCGCCGCGATTGCCCGCTCCGGGGACGGTGTAATCAACCCACAGCGATGCCGCATGCCGGGGAACAATGCCCACTGCATTGCCGGTCACGGGCGTTCCAAAGATCGGGTCAGAGCGCAGAACCTCAGAGTCAGCATAGGAGTAGGATGCCGTGACGGCCACGTCGGGGGTTAGTTCGGCCTTGGCCTCGAGGTCCAAACCCTTGACCCGGATCTCTCCGACCAGGTCGCGATCGCCGGTATCGATATT
>NZ_VDDC01000091.1:0-1708 GCF_006239215.1 Paracoccus haeundaensis | reverse complement strand
GGCGGATGACGGGACAGACGGTTTGGCTTGGGATCGGGTTTCTGGGGCAGGCGCTGTTCAGCGCCCGTTTCGTCATCCAGTGGCTGGCCAGCGAACGGATGCGACGCAGTGTCGTCCCGCACGCGTTCTGGTGGTTCTCGCTGGCGGGCGGGGTCACGCTCCTGGCCTATGCGCTGTGGCGTGGCGACCCAGTCTTCGTGCTGGGCCAGGGGCTGGGGCTGTTCGTCTATCTGCGCAACCTGATGCTGATCCGCAAGCATCGCCGGACGGCCGCGGCATGAGGATGCGGCCCGTCCTGTCCGCCACGCTGCTGTTCGGGCTGACCGCGCTGACGCTGATCCTGCTGCGTCCGCTGATGCCCGTGGACGAGACGCGATATGTCGCCGCCGCGTGGGAGATGCATGTCGGCGAGTCGCCCTGGGTTCCGCATCTGAACGGGGCGATCTACGGGCACAAGCCGCCGCTGCTGTTCTGGCTGATCAACCTGGTCTGGGCGGTCGTGGGCGTCGATGCCTTCGCGGCCCGGCTGGTCGGGCCGGCCTTCGCGACGGCCTGCGTGGCGATGACCGGGCTGCTGGCCTTGCGGCTGTGGCCGGACAGGCCGGCGCGTGGCGGGGCCGCGGCACTGATCCTGGCGGTATCGCCGGTCTGGCTGCTGTTCGGATCGACGACCATGTTCGACGCGATGCTGACCGCGGCCACGCTGCTGGCGATGCTGGCGCTGTGGTCGGCGGTCCGCAGGCCACGACGCGGGGCCTGGGTCGCCCTGGGGATGGCCGTGGCCCTGGGCGTCTATGCCAAGGGGCCGGTGATCTTGGTCCACGTGCTGCCCGTGGCGCTGTCGATGCCGCTCTGGGCAGGGCCGGACCGCCCGTCGGCGCGACAGTGGGCGGGCGGGCTGGCGCTGGCGCTGGCCGTCGCGCTGGTGGCGGTCGGCCTGTGGCTGGTGCCCGCGCTGATCCTGGGCGGGCCGGAATACCGCACCGAGGTCCTGTGGCGGCAAAGCGGCGGGCGCATGGTGGCATCCTTTGCCCATCGCAAGCCCTGGTGGTTCTATGCCGCCCTGCTGCCCGCGATGATCTGGCCGTTCGGCTGGACCGGGGCGGGGTTTGGTGCCCTGCGCCCAAGGCGGCTGTGGGCCGATCCCGGCACGCGGCTGGCGGCGGTCTGGGCCGTGGGGGCGGTCGTCGCATTCTCTCTGATAAGCGGTAAGCAGGCGCATTACCTGCTGCCGGAACTGCCCGCGCTGGCACTGCTGCTGTCGGGTGGCCTGCCCGCGCGGCGGTGGGGGCGGCGCGACCTGTGGCTGGCCGCGCCCGTGATCGGGCTGGTCCTGGCCTCTTTGGCCACGGGCGCAGGGTTCATCCCGGTGCTGGCACGGCTTGGCGACCCGCTGCCGTTGTGGTCGCTGGCCTTGGGCGGGCTCTGCGCGCTGACGGGGCTGGCGGCGTTCCTGCGGCTGCGGGCGCCGGTCATGGCGCTGGCCGCGCTGCCGCTGGCGCTGATGATCGGGCTGCATCTCGGGCTGAGCCCGCTGCTGTTCGCCCGCTATGACATGACCGATCTGGGCCGGGCCGTGGCGCCCCATGATACCGCAGGCGTCGCCGTCACCGACGGCACCTATCATGCGCAGCTAAACTTTGCCGGACGCCTGCTGAACCCGGTCGCCCACCTGTCCGACGACGCCGTTGCGGGGTGGCTGCGCGAC
>NZ_VDDC01000090.1:0-1975 GCF_006239215.1 Paracoccus haeundaensis | reverse complement strand
GGTAGGGGCATAGGCTCGGGGCGCAGGCCGGCTCATGCCGGCCAAGCCTAGAGCGCGGTCCCGGACAAAGGACGGGATGCGACATGATCCCGGTTAGCTATGGGTTGACCTCCATGGGGATCTGGACACCCAGCTTGAGCGCTAAAGCCTCCAGTCCTTCTATGGACGCGTTGTAAGCCGTGCCAGATTTAGGAAAGTCAGTTCGCATCCTTCTGTAGAAAGCCAGTTGAACCGTCAGTTCTTCAATAGGATAGGTGCCCGCCCAATGGGTTCCAGACATTGTGAAAGTGGATTCGGTGTGCGTGATCTTCATCCGTCGATTTTGCCTGATACTGGCGGCAAGAGACAAGTTCGGATGAAAATCGAAAAGCTGAAACCAGACGCAACCGCCTGCCCGGTTGCCCACAGGCTGACGCTCGATCCCTGTGGTCTCGCTTACAGCCTGCTCCGGCCCGCTGCGTCCACTCCCAAGGTCGTTCCCTTGCGGGCTGGACAACCGGGCTCTGTTCGGAACCTCGACCTTATAAAAAAGCACAAGGCGCGGCATTGCCGCGCCTTTCTGTTCTTAGCCGGAACCGGCCTCCTGCGCGGATAGCGCCAGACCAAGCCGACCAGGGTATCTTTGCCCTGGTCGACTTGGTCACCTGAGCTGCGTTTGCCTTCGGTCAGGATGGGCTTTTCTTAGTGGTGCCAAAAGTCCCGCGAATATTTACGCCCTTGGATTGTGATGCGGTTCTCTTGGTCAATTGGAATCAAGTCGCGCGTCTGAGGCTGGCCGTTGGCGTCTATGGCATAAACGCTGCAGGTCAGGTTATCGTTGGAAAACCATGGCACCTGAAAACACCAGTTGCCTCGTCCACTCTCCCGGCTCTGAAAGTAGCCGTTCCAGTTGCGACACTCCCAGTTTCCGGCCCACCACGTTGCGCCGTGTTCGCTTTTGTTGATCGTATCGGGAAAAAGATCATCCATCATTGCACCGTTGTCCCATTGGAAAGGTGGCAGGGCCTTGCGGCCCTGCCTGCGGCATTCATCCAGCTTTGATTTCAGCCATCCGTTCGGTCAGCATCCAAAGGGCTCGGTTCAAGGAACGGTTCTGGTCGATCCCGGCAACCTCACGGGTACTCCGGCGAACGGTGCGCCCGTTGGCATCACGAACGCGGCCTGTAAGTCCGCCTTTGATCGTATTTTCCTGCACAACGTTGAAAGCCGTCCAAAGATCGGTGGCACGATCCGCAGAACGGCGGGGGCGCAAAAGGGCGTCAGCCTGAATGGCCGCGGGCTTGGCTTCGTCGGCAGTAGGAAAACGCAGCGTGTGGGCGGCTTCTGCCAGTGCCTCGCGCTCAATGTCCCGCAGGGCAATGGATTTCCAACGCGAAACCTGATCCACCACCACGGGGGCATCCTCTAGGACGCTGTAAGCGCCTTCGATAACTTCCCCGATGGCATTGCCGGAATGACGAACCCTCACCTCATTGAACGTCTCGCCAGTCATCAAGCCGTTTTCGCAAACGAACCGGAAAAACCCCGGCATCATGTGATAGGCACTTGTCCCGTCATTGGCATTGACCAGCACAATCTCAAAAGCATCGCCTTCGGTATTGGTCAAGGACCGGTGGCGCAGGCGCAGCATGTGCTTGGTGTATTCCGCTTTGCCTTCAATCCGGGTGCGTGCCTGAACGGCGCTGAACGGTTCAAACCCTTCGGCGCGCAAGCCGTCAAGAACCGTGATGGTAGGGACCGGCGCGAAGCGGGCGCTGCGGCTTTCGTGGGCGTCGGTCGCAAAAATCGACGGGACGGCTGCGCGAAGCTGCTCATCGCTAAGGGCCTCACCCCGGCCCGTGATGCGATTGCCTGCGCTCATGCCGCGCATAAAACGGGAAAAATTGTGAATGGTCATAGTCGTTTCCTTTTCGTGGCGATGGCGTGGGGGCTTGGTGCCTCCTTCCGCCGATGGGCTGCGCCTCGTCGGTCTGGT
>NZ_VDDC01000089.1:0-2073 GCF_006239215.1 Paracoccus haeundaensis | reverse complement strand
TGCGCGGCGAGTATAGCGCCGTCGTCGAAACCTACTGAGCGTCGGGCAGCCATTCGTGATCGACGCGAATGGCTGCCTCATTCTTCCTGCGGCACTGTTCCTATGTAAGCATTGTGAAAACCGGCAGGGACGTGCCACCGCCCAAAGGCTGCACCGCAGCACTTGGTACAGCATCGATCTGCTGTCTTGACCTTGCCATCGCCTGCAATCTATTTCCTTGCGCATGGGGCCTGCGACCGCCCCACGAGGCGTCAGCCGAAGTTCGCGTTCCATTGAAACCTTCACGGGAGGAACGCCCATGCCTGCGCCCAATGCGATTTCCGTCGACAAGCTTGCCCGCATCATCGGCACGCCCCGCGCCCCGGTCATTCTGGATGTCCGGTCCGACAGCGATTTTGCCACCGATCCCCGACTGGTGCCGGGGTCCATCCGAGCGGATGACCGTGCCTTGGCTGATCTCCCACCGCTGCCGCCGGGTCCCATGCTGGTGCTCTGCCAGGCAGGTCATCGCCGCAGTCAGGGCGCTGCGGCATGGCTGCGCGCCGAAGGTCGCCAGGCCGAATATCTTGATGGTGGTTTTGTCGCGTGGCGAGAGGCGGGTCTGCCGCTGATCCAGACAGACCACCTCCCCCCACGCGACGGGCAGGGCCGCATGGTCTGGGCCACCCGCGCGCGCCCCAAGATCGACCGGATCGCCTGTCCCTGGCTGATCCGCCGCTTCGTCGATCCTCGTGCGGTGATCCTGTTCGTGGCCCCGGCCGAAGTCTCGGGTGTGGCCGAGCGCCATGAGGCAGCCCCCTTCGACATCGAGGACGTCTTCTTCAGCCATAGGGGCGATCTATGCAGTTTCGACGTGATGCTGGCTGAGCTGGGCCTGTCCGTTCCAGCGCTGGACCGATTAGCCGTGATCGTTCGGGCTGCCGATACGGCACGGTTGGACCTGGCGCCCGAAGCAGCGGGGCTGCTGGCCGTCTCCCTTGGCCTGTCGCGCATGTATGCCGATGATCTGGAACAGCTGGAGGCGGGGATGCTGGTCTATGACGCGCTCTATCGGTGGGCGCGTGACGCGACCGGCGAGACCCATAACTGGCCCATGAACAAGCCGAGGGCAGAATGATGCAGACCCGCCCCTATCCCACTCTTGCCGAGGCCACCCGCATCTGGGCGCGGATCGGCCTGCTGAGTTTCGGCGGCCCCGCGGGCCAGATCGCCCTGATGCACCGCATCCTGGTCGAGGAACAGAAATGGCTGGGCGAGCGGCGGTTCCTGCATGCGTTGAACTACTGCATGCTGCTGCCCGGCCCCGAGGCGATGCAGCTTGCCGTTTATATCGGCTGGCTGATGCATCGCACCATCGGCGGGATCATCGCCGGGTTGCTGTTTGTGCTGCCCGGCCTCGTGGCGATCATGGGCCTGTCGTGGATCTATGCGATCTGGGGCAATACCGGCGTGCTGGAGGGGCTGTTCTTCGGCCTCAAGGCTGCGGTGCTGGCAATCGTCGTGCAGGCGGTGATCCGCATCGGGTCGCGGGCGCTGAAGAACCGCACGATGATCGGCATCGCAGCGGCCTCATTCCTAGCGATCTTCGCCTTTGGCGTGCCGTTTCCAGTCATCATCCTCACGGCAGCGCTGGTGGGCTTCGTCGGCGCCCGTGCGGGTCTGGTGGCGTTCCAGGGCGGCGGCGGGCACGGCAAGATGGGCGGCACCCAGGTGGCCGATGCCGACACCCTGCTGGGTGAGGGCACGCCCGACCATACCCGTGTCAGCGCCGGGTGGGCGGCGCGCATATCGGCGGTGTTTCTGGGGCTGTGGCTGGTGCCAGTGGCAGCGTTGTTCCTGATCCTCGGCCCAGAAAACGTGTTCTCGCAGATCGCCGGGTTCTTCAGCGTGATGGCGGTGGTGACCTTCGGCGGCGCCTATGCCGTCCTGGCCTATGTCGCCCAGCAGGCGGTCGAAACCTATGGCTGGCTGGCACCCGGAGAGATGCTGGACGGGTTGGGCATGGCAGAGACCACGCCGGGGCCGCTGATCATGGTGACCCAGTTCGTGGGCTTCATGGGCGCGCTGCGCGAG
>NZ_VDDC01000088.1:0-2432 GCF_006239215.1 Paracoccus haeundaensis | reverse complement strand
TTCTGGGGCATTCCTGCATCCTCCAAATGGCTCAAAAGCCATACCTTAGGGAGGACCACTTTTCAGGGGGCAGACCAGCGCGGGGCATCAGGTTTGGCTCGAGTTCGGGTTGGGGTTGGACGGGCTGGTCTGCAACGATGTCGTATCTGAGCGGATCATCCGGACCCTCATCCTTTGACAGGGCACTCTCTGCCTTCGGCTGGAAGCTTCATGGAGGTTTAGGCCTTGACCAGCGTGCCGTTGACCGAGAAATGCTTGTTAGATGAAAGCGGCACGACTTCGCGATGCGCCGAGATCGCCGCCATCACCTTGCGCGACATCTCGGTCGTCAGCAGCCGGTCGCGGCTTTTGGTGAACACGGTAGGAACCCAGACCGGATCGTCGATGTCGAGGCCGACAAACCGGCGGAACATGAGGTTATACTGCATCTGTTCCATCAACTGCCGCTCCGACCGGAGGAAGAACAGGATCTGAATCAGGCTGGTGCGGATTAGCCGTTCCGGCGCAATTGATGGATGGCCAAAGTTGAAATAAAGCGCCTCGAACTCCGCAGTGAGACTGGCCAGAGTATCATTCACCACCTGCCAGATTTTGCGCAGTGGGTGCTAGACGGGGATTCAATCTTCAAGATCACCATAGCTGAACAGCGATCCACTCCTTTCGTCCGTCTCGCGCATCATCACCTCCGCCCGATATCGTGCAGATGGAGAATCATGTTCCGCAAACCGCGTCGAGAAACAACTATTTCAGCGACTTGCTAGAGCGCAGAGGATGAATATGGGTCCACGTAAAAGACGTGATCATCAATCGACCGGATCCGAACCATTTTGGGTGCCCATTGGGGCGACACGGCGGTGGTGTGATAATGATCTGCCCCATGCAGTTCCGGCAGAGGGCCATTCACGAGAACTTCTGCTGCAATTCTCACTGCTTTTTCCCAAGACGCAATATCGTTTACTTTTGGATATTTATAGCGTGATGTCATGAAACTGAACTGCGTCGGAACGACGTTTTCGCACGCGCTATCTCCCCACCGGTGAGGAATTGCTGCCCGTTGCAAAATGACGGAGGCTACCGCGCGCTGCCCGAGCTCTCCTTGATCACGTGCCTCGTGATAGATCGCGACGGCAATACAGGAAAGCTCGCTGGCGTTGAGCAAGGATGGTGGAGGCGGAGGGATGGCAGCCCCCTTTACGATTTCGGCGGGGTTTGCAGGTCGAGGGGGAGGACGAAATGTCATTACCTTTGCAGGACGTGGTAACGGGGCGATGGCGACATCGAGTATTAGACCGTCGCTATCAACGCTGTCCTGTCCAGGATCAGCCGCTATTTGTTCAATACGGTTTGGCCCAATTGCTATCTTTTCTTTATAAACGGATTCAGCAGCAGAATGCACTGGCGCGCCAAGGCTGCCATTTGGCGCGGTAAAGCTGGATGTCTCACCGGTCCACAGATGTTCCCGTGCTACAGACACAACTGCTCCTGCAAAGCATAAAGCAATGAGGACAGTTAAAGCTGCAGACTGCACCCGAACCATTGGCATGTTCCCTTGATTGCATAAGGAACGGTAATCGACACAGTTGTGTTCCGTTTTCGCATCGTAGACCTTGTCGATCTTTGCCGTCAGAAAACTGACTGCAAAATTGTCACTCTTTGGCGGTAGTGAGACCGGCATGTACAGAACGCGGGCTGAGCAGCTGAGCTTGGGGCCTGAACAGCCACTAGTGGGTTTCATACTGCAGAATCGACTAACTGCCGCGTTCAAAGTTCGATTAAAAAAAGCAGCAGCTCTCATTCAACGGAAAAATGGCCTCGCCTTCAGACAAATCCCAGACCCATACCCGGGCATGCACAACATTTACGGGTATTAGGCTTGCTGCAATGCTGACTGCTTCCTCGGGCGTTAACTGCGTGTTCAAGCTGCTGGCCAGACAGTTGCTCCTCCCAAAGGCCGCTGTCTAACCTGCGCTGAATGTATCGTGGATAACCGCCCCATATGCCTGTCCATTTTGGTAGGTCTGCGTCACGCCGGACCGGCTTTTGAAAGGTAGTCGCGGAGATGCTTTGGAAAGCCTGTCACCATAGTCAAGCTGAAAAACTTCGGTATCCGGCAGTCCAATGTTGGGAGCGGAGCAATACCAACCTGGCTACGGTCGCGGCTGAATGAAAGTTCAGTGATAGGTCAGTCCCCACCTTCATATAGCGTTTGCTTCACACCGAAGACGTAGGTGACATAAGGATAAGCCGCTTCGACCTTGGCAGATCCAGCATTCAGCCGAAGGACAGCCATCTTAGTTGCGAGCGCTCATCTTCCGCAGCCGCCACAGGCTGGCGCCCAGCACGATGATCGCCATGATGGCATCCGATTTGGGCGTCGGCGCATCCGTTGCGTCACGGCCTGTCCCGGACACGCCGATGGCCTTCTGGCCCGA
>NZ_VDDC01000011.1:0-155572 GCF_006239215.1 Paracoccus haeundaensis | reverse complement strand
CATAACACCCGCACAGAAACTGAAAATGGCTGCGTGAGTTCTACGACCAAACCCCGTTAAAACGGGGAGGATTACCCGCAGGAGGACGATCGGAAATGTGCGGATCGGCGATCCATCCTTCCAATGGGTCTACGACATCCGGCGCGCCAAACCTCGCATCACGCTGCCGCCAAGCCCAAGCAGCCTGAACGGCGCAGAGGAGAGCGTCGAGATGGTCGGCGCCCGGATCGTCGCACAGGTTATCGGGGGCGATGACGTCGAAGCCGTATCGCGCTGGCGCCGCGTCACGAAGAGCATGAAGCAAACTATGGCGAGCCTGCCGCTGATCGGAATTTTGCTTGCTGCGCGTATCGTTCTTGTAGCTACGGCGACCGATAAATTGGCGGGCCAGAACGCCAGGATAGGCCTCAACGACGACACGCTGCGCATCACCGGCATGGAGGTGAGGGATGGTCACGCCTGAAGCAAGAAGACGGGGAGCACCCTCGAAGAACATCAGACCGACAGGCACGCCGTAAAGCTTCTGTGGACTGATCGAGCTCGCCTGCTTGTCGGTTGCACGACGATGCTCTTTATCGCCCGCAGCCCTGTTCTCTTTGTACGCTTCCAATGCTCCGCGAAAGCCGTCGCGGCCAAGCTGGCTCGCGTGTCGAACATATCCCTCCCAGGTCGATGGCCAGCCGGCAGTCTCGACAAAGCGGCGGGCCTGACCGAAAGGAAAATCAACTCCTGCAATCCACGGCCCGGGTTGCGCCAAAGCTGCGTTGAACGCGTCAAAGTCAGACCACTCCTCAAGGGACTGCGTGAGCAGATGATCTCCCTCTAGTGTGCACCGAAGACAAGTAATCGGCTTGCGCCGAGAGGGGCTGCTTGTGAAATCAATGCCGAGAATGTTCATGCAGAGACAGTAGCATGGACGTGTGCCAAAATCGAACTTCCTCTATCGGGCAGACGGTCAAAATCATCCTGTAACGCGAAAAACAGCCTGTGATCGTTCGGTTTGGAATACCCCACTCTGCGTAAAAGGCTAGTTTGAATAGAGCGATGCCTGCAGGTCTTGGAATGCGCCCCGCAAACGCATTCATACTTTAGGGACCACCAGAGGCGTTCGATGAAGATGTTGTCGATGCACCGGCCGTTGCCATCCATCAAGACCCGGGTGCCGACCTGCGGCCGGCCGGCGATCTGACACACGGGGCCGGAGCGGTGAAATTGGGAGGGACCCGCGCGCCCCGCGCGTGGGAGGAACCGGATTTCTCCGTGGAGGCTGACGCGCAGCGGCACCAGAGCCCGTGTTCGGATCGCCGGCCGGATGGCAGGCGGAAAAAAGAAATGAAAGATCGTCAGCGGTGCCAGAGCGAAGCGGAGGCGCGGCTGTCTCCTGGATCAGCGATCGCGGTGCCCGCGATCACCATATCTCTGAAAAGCAGCCTCTCGACTGCCAGGCAGCATCGACGCGAAGAGCCCATAGCTGTCGGTCATGACTGCCGCAGCGAATGCAGGTGCAGCACAGGTTGTCGACCGATAGTCGCCGTTCAGACAAAGCTGAGCAGAAACTACCGAGGCAAACCGGCTATAGTTCTTGATGAAGGGCCAACCTGCCAGACAAGTGACTTCTCACCTGACACTCCGCGCCCGTCTGCGCCGCTTCCACGCCTTGAACCGATTTCGCAGGGCGCGCACTCGCCCGACCTTCGGTATCAGGTCATCGCGCAGACCGGGATCGGGACGAGCCTCAAGCGCTGCAGCAAATTCATCGTCGAAGCCGTCCAATGACGCGATGGCCCTGTCGCGCACGAGCCGTGCGTCTGCCCGTCCAGTTTCCGACAGGCACCACTCGAGCGTCGATTGCAGTTCTGTATCGGTGACCTGATCCGGATCGAATACCGCGTGCCACCCCAGCTTATGCGCTTGGCTGGTCACCTTGTCGCCGGCGGAAACAGGATCGATCGCGATGGTCGGGATACCGTTTTTGAGGGCCAGCACCATGCCGTGCAGCCGTGTGGTCAGCATGACGTCCAGCCGACTGCAGATGGATTCGAACTGCGCCGCGTTCGACAGGCCGAACCGGTTCGTGGCAGCCGGAACGGACGTGTCCATCTCGATGACCGCCACGCCCGATTTCTCGATAAGTCGGCGGAGTTTTCCCTCGGCCAATGCGCCCCGGTGGCGATCGCCATACTCTCGCTGGAACCCGGTCAGGCACAGGCCGACAACGGCAACGCGAGCCGGCGCCTCGCGGAAACTCAGGTCGGCGCGGACGGTTCTGTCGCTGTCCCGCTCCAGCAGGACCTCGAACGGGTTGAAGGCCGATAATGGTTCGACCATCGTCAGGTTCACGCCAACATGCACGCAGTGCTTGAAGCGACCGAAGATGCTTTCGTGTTGCACGGCCATTGCCGGGGTAAACGGACCACATATGACGAAGAGGTGTGTGTAACGCGCGGGGTCAAGGGTAAAGCGGTTCAGCCAGGTGCTGTCGACCGACTGCCGAGCGTCAGTATAGGGCGTGACGTCATAGGCCATCCCCAATGCCTGCAACTGACGTTCCGTCTGTCGCAGGACCTCCACGTCGCCGACGGTCGAGAAATGTCCGACCAGAAGCGCGCGTTGGTTCGATTCGACCTTAGTCTGATGGTGCTCGGACATGTCACGAGAACTCCCGGAATAATCTGCTCCTGCAGGGTGGCGACCCATTCCAACAGTCATCAGTGTGGCTTCAGGTGGGGATACTGCCGCACGAAGCGTCGCATGGCACGCCGATAAAGCAGCGTTGCACGGCCGCGCGAGGACCAGACGTCCCATCGACGGTCGCGCCACGGTTTTTTCGGGCCATGATAATGCAGAATGACAGGGCGACCCGGGACCGCTCCTTCAATGGCCAATCCGGATCGGGTGATAAGATCCCGGTGCCGGCGGATGCGCCCCCAAGAGGCGTTCCACGCCGGATCGAGTTGCAGCAAATCGGTCGCGAACAGGGCATTCAGGTGATCCTGATCTCCATGCGTGCAGGCTGATGCCGCAATGACGTCTTCCATCCGTGCCAACAAAGCGGGATGCGCCCGCAGCGCATCGCAATTCAGGAGAAGGATGCCCGCATTGAAATAGTCCTCGACACGCGCCGGATCCATGAACTGCCGTATCTCCATCAGCCGTGCAGCCCGGTCCGCCGTCGTTTTCTCCGGCTCGGAAAGCCAATGCGTGATGTGATAATCACGAACCGCGCCAGCATAGGCGTCTTTCAGATCAACCTGGAACAAGGGGCCAACATCGCCCGTGACCAGCGTATCGCCGTCGATATAGAGGACATAGCCGTCGATCAGCCGCGGGATGAACAGGCGGCCCATCGTGGCCGCAGAGATGTAATCCGTCGGTCCGTGTGCACCTTCCAGGTATCCGTCGCCGATATCCTTGCAGACCAGAGTAAGACCCGTGTGTCCGGCAGTGACCGCCTCGACATTCGCCCAGTCTTCAGGCGTGAGGCCATCGCCCCAGAGGTGCAGTTCGGCAGGTCCCTGGAGGTGCTGCAGCAGGCTCCAGATGGACACGAGGGTTGGTTTCAGAAAGGTGCGGTCGGTGACGTAGACGATTTTGACCATGCGTGGCGTACCAGGCAAGCAAGGCTCCTTTTTGTTCATAGAATGTATGATGTATCTGCGGCAGCCGCCACGACGGGTGGGATCACTGCGCGTTTCAGATCGGTCTGCGGACGGCACCAGACCGCAAGTGGCCATAGCCGCCGGGGCATATCGCTACGGACCTTAAGAACCCGCCGGTTCTGGCACTCGGCTATTGAGATCATACGCGGTCCAATGCCCTGCACCGAAGGGTCTCGATAGAGACGGTCCGACTGTTATACAGGGTTTATCAGAGGATGATCCGGCGGATGAGCGGCCGGAAGAGCCACCCGGGATTGCACCGGGTCCTTGCGTCTGGCTCCTTCATAGACGGAAAAATGCCAGAAGATCAACTGTGCTGGATGACGGGCCGATAGGCTGCGGCATCATCCCGGACGTCCCTAACGGATCGACCCTGCCGCCAGTAAGGATCGCATGGCCAATTGCATTCGCAAGACAGGCCGTGACAGAGGCCATTCTTACAGGTCATGCAATTCCGACAAAGAAGGCAGAGGCAGAATGATCCAGTTTGTGCGCGACAATGCGCGGTGGTTGGCTGCGGGCTTTCTTCTGACCTTCACGTCGGCGTTCGGGCAGACGTGGTTCATCTCGCTGTTTGCAAACTTCATCAAGGATCGTCACGGTCTGACGGATGGCAGTTGGGGCGGCCTCTACACCGTTGCCACCTTGTCGGCGGCGGCGCTGATGTTCTGGCGCGGTTCACTGGCTGATACGGTGCCCCTGTCGCGGCTGGCCCCGGCCGTTACGCTGATGTTCGCCGGCGCCGCCGTCGCTCTTGCCTGGGCTCCATCGGTCGCGGTTCTGGTCGTCGCCCTCTTCCTGCTGCGGTTCTGCGGGCAGGGAATGTTCAGCCACATGGCGATGACGGCGATGGGGCGCTGGTTCGAGGCCCGCCGCGGCCAGGCCGTGTCCCTGACGAACCTGGGCCACCCTGCCGGAGAAATCTTCGTTCCCCTCCTGGTGGTGATGCTGATCGGCGGCATCGGCTGGCGCAGCACTTGGTTGGTCGTCGCCGGCGTCCTGTGCCTGATCGTGATCCCCTTGCTGCTTTTGCTGCTGACCGAGGGACGGAACCCAGTGGGACATCAGGCCCAGATTGCCCGACCCGGCCTCATGGGCCGCCAATGGCGCCGCCGGGATGCCGCGCGGCACTGGCTGCTTCCGGCTCTGCTGCCGGTGTTGCTGACACCCGGCTTCATTTCGACGGTCATCTTTTTCCACCAGGCGCATATCGCGGACGTTAAGGGGTGGACCCTGCCGGAAATGGCCCCAGGCTTTACCGCGTTCGGTGTAGCCACTGTCATCGCCGCGTTCACCTCGGGTTGGCTAGCAGACCGGTTCGGTCCTCTGCGCCTATTGCCGCTTTTGGTGGTGCCCATGGGGCTTGGCGTCGCCCTGATCGGGCCTGCCGATGAGGTGTGGGTCTGGTATGTGGCTCTTGGGGTGGTGGGCATCACCCAAGGCATGGCCAGTTCGCTCTGGGGGGTGCTGTTTCCGGTGCTCTATGGCACTGCGCATCTGGGCGCGATCCGGTCTATGGCCACCACGATCATGGTCATCTCGACTGCCATCGGGCCCGGCATCACAGGCGTCCTGATCGATGCGGGCATCGATTTTCCAACCCAAAGCCTGTTTTTGGGGCTTTGGTGCGGAGCCATCACGTTGCTCTGCCTGGGGATCAGCAGAAAACTCAAAGCGGATTTCTGACGATCCCTGCGATCAGCCGTCGCCGTCATTCGCCGATGCGAGGACCGCGCTCTGCGCCCGCGGGTTCGCACCCGGGCGGGACGATGCGACCAAGGCCAACGCCGAAGGTCGCCCCTTTGCCTGCATATTTGCAGCGGAGGTTGTATTCGCTGCGACCGTTCCGACATCTGCGCGGTTGTCAGGTCGCGGACTGCTGCCCAGGGTCAGCCACTCAGGGCGAGACTTCGCATCTTTTTCAGGCGCGCCTGCGAGACCGGCCGGACGGGCAATCGGCGCTCGGGATGCCTGAAGGACCATCCGGTGCGGCTCAGGCCGGGTCGCGGCAGAGCTGGCGGTCACCTGTGCGCGGCGTGAGACAGTCCGAACCAGGGGAGCTTGCGGAGGGGTTTCACGCACACGATCGGGAATGCGGGGAAAGTTGTCGTCCAGCAGCTTGGCAACAGTCTGATTGCGCTGCGCAGTGGAGGTTCCGCCGAAGACGGTCGCGATCAACCGCTTGTTTCCGCGTCTGGCCGAGGCGGTCAGATTGAAGCCAGCTGCGCGGGTGTATCCGGTCTTGATCCCGTCGGCCCCGTCATAGGCATCCAGGAAACGCCGATTGGTGGCCAAGACCCGCGCAATGCCTGCATCGGCAGAGCGGCGCGAGAACAGATTGTAGTATTGCGGAAAATCGTAGAACAGGTGTCGCCCCAGAATGCTCATGTCATGGGCGGTGGAGTAATGCCCCTCGCTGGTCAGGCCGTGTGCGTTGCGGAACTGGGTGTTGTTCATGCCGAGCGCGCGCGCCATCTGGGTCATCTGCCGGGTAAACGCCTCCTCCGACCCGGCCAGGTTCTCACCGATCGCTGTTGCGACGTCATTAGCCGATTTGACCGCTGCCGCGCGGATCAGATACCGCAACTCGATCTCCTGGCCGGGGCGCAGACCCAGCTTGGACGGCGGCTCGTTCGCGGCATTTCTGGAAATCTTGAACTTGCTGTCCAGCCGGACATCGCCGCGTTCGACGGCGCTGAACGTCATGTAGAGCGTCATCATCTTGGTCAAGGACGCGGGGTGCAGCCTGGTGTCTGCATTCTGCTGATAGATCGCCTCGCCTGTGCGCGCGTCCATCACATAGGCCGCGAACGGGGCCGCATTGGCCTGCGTGACCATCAGCGCCATGACGACTAGGGCCTGGCGCCACGGACGGAACGTGGATCCGAATTTCATCACTGTCATTGTCTTTCTGCTCGACGCGGACATGTCGTTTCTCGCATGCCCGTCGTTCTTCTTTTGACGCGAGCATACGGAAGCCTGTCGATAAATCGACCCAAAATTCTGGCAAGCGGGCGCAGGAAGGTCGGGACCGGGATCGCGTCAGGCACATCGAACAACCGGCGGCCCGGCCCTGTGTTGGCAAAACACGTGGTTGTGAAACCCGGTGCGATATGGCATTAGAAATGCGAATCGGATCCCGTCGACTGCGATGGGATGGCTTCTCCGGGCGCCTATCCCCCGGCAACCTGACCGAGCTACACGTCCTTCACTGCGCCAACCGCGACACGCGGGGCTTGCTCGGGCGAGTTACAAGAACCCCATGAACATAGACACGCCAGTTCTGGCGCGCACAACGCTGTTGATCGATGGCAGCCATGTCGATCGTCTGAAGACCAAGTTTGGTCGACTGATCGATTTCCAGAAGCTGGTCGGGCATTTCAGCGCGGACGGAACGACTGTCTCGGCGCATTACTATCGGGACAGCCGTGACAGCGCCGAACAGACCCGGACCGCCCGGTTTTTCGAATGGCTGGAGCGCCACGACATCGAACGTCACGGCACCGATGATTTTAACGAGCCGTGGTATGTCCGCGAACGCTACGGCTCCAACCTGGTGGCCCTGGCGTCCGATGCCCTGATGGCTGCGGAAAAAGGTAACAGTCTGGTGATGCTGGCGGGGGATGCAAAGTTGGTCCCGCTTCTGGAACGTCTGGCAGCGCTGGATGTGCCCGTAACGCTGATCTCCAGCCTTTCGGTCCCTGACAGCATCGCACCTCCGCCCCCGCTGGTGGCGCTGGCAGATAGATTCATCGACTTGGCTGATGATGACCGGTTCTTTCTGCCTGAGGACGGGCAGGAGGATACGCGCCACGAGCCATGAGGTCGGGGATGAGCCGATCGCATGATCGGCTCATCCTCACATCAGCAAGCGCAAGGACCCGGTGAGAGCCCGGGTGGCTCTTCCGGCCGCCAATCCGCCGGATAATCCTTTGATGAACCCTGCCGACGGTTTGGATCGCCCGACAGAAAAGGGCCCTCCATGACAGGATATTGGACCATTCATGATTTCTCTTTCCGAATACAAGAACCAGTGGTTCGGCAACATCCGCGGCGATGTGCTGGCGGGGGTGGTGGTGGCTTTGGCCCTGATCCCCGAAGCCATCGCCTTCTCCATCATCGCGGGCGTTGACCCCAAGGTGGGGCTCTATGCCAGCTTCTCGATCGCGGTGCTGATTGCCTTCGTTGGCGGCCGTCCCGGCATGATCTCTGCCGCGACCGCGGCCACGGCGGTCCTGATGATCACGCTGGTGCGCGATCATGGGCTGGAATACCTGCTTGCAGCAACCGTGCTGGCGGGCCTTCTGCAGATCGGCGCCGGCCTGCTGAAGCTGGGCCGCTTCATGCGCTATGTCTCGAAGTCGGTGATGACCGGGTTCGTGAACGCGCTGGCGATCCTGATCTTCATGGCGCAGCTTCCGGAACTGGACCTCGCCGTTCCCGGCATCACCTGGCTAACCTATGCGCTGGTCGCAGCCGGGTTGGCGATCATCTATCTGCTACCACGCATCACCACGGCGATCCCATCGCCGCTGGCGACCATCGTGGTTCTGACTGCGCTGGTCTGGCTCATGGGCTGGGACGTGCGCACCGTGGGCGACATGGGCGCACTGCCCGACACGCTGCCGGTGTTCCTGATCCCCAATATCCCGCTGAACCTTGAGACAGTGATGATCATCCTGCCCTATTCCATCGCGGTCGCCATCGTCGGCCTGTTGGAAAGCCTGATGACACAGAACATCGTCGATGATCTGACCGACACTCGCTCGAACCGCAATCAGGAATGCGTGGGACAGGGTATCGCCAATACCGCGACCGGCTTCATTGGCGGCATGGCTGGCTGTGCGATGATCGGTCAGTCGATTATAAACGTCAAATCCGGCGGGCGGGGACGGTTGTCGTCCTTTACCGCGGGGGTGGCCCTGCTGATCATGGTGGTGGGCCTCGGTGGCCTTGTCGCGATCATTCCGATGGCAGCCCTGGTCGCGATCATGATCATGGTCTCTATCGGCACGTTCAGCTGGTCATCGATCGGCAACCTCAAGACCTATCCACGCTCGTCTTCGGTGGTGATGATCGCCACCGTATTCACAGTGGTTTATACCCACAACCTGGCCATCGGCGTCCTGGTTGGCGTGATGCTGTCCGGCATCTTCTTTGCCGCCAAGATCGCCCAGTTGTTCCGGATCTCCAAGTCGCTGTCGACGGATGGCCGTGAGCGGACTTATATCGTCGAGGGTCAGCTGTTCTACGGCTCGTCCGAAGACTTTGCTGAGGCCTTCGACTTCAAGGAAGCGGTGGAAAAGGTCGTTATCGACGTCAGCCGCGCGCATATCTGGGACATCAGCTCGATCCAGGCCTTGGACATGGCGATCCTTAAGTTCCGCCGTGAAGGCGCAGATGTCGAGCTGATCGGCATGAACGAAGCGTCCGAGACACTGGTCGACAAGCTTGCCATCCATGACAAGCCCGGCGCGCTCGACAAGCTGATGGCCCATTGAGGGAGGAGATGACGATGACCAACAAGATACTCGCACTGCTGGACGGCTCGGCCTATTCGGAGAGCGTCTGCCATCATACCGCCTGGATCGCCGGACGGCTGAACGCCACTGTGGATGTCATGCACGTGATGGGCCGCCGCGAGAGCGGCAGTGCCCAGAACCTGTCCGGGGCGCTGACCCTTGGTGCGCGGTCTGCGCTGCTGGACGAACTGGCAGCCGCGGATGAAAGCCGTGCCCGGCTGGCACAGGCCAAGGGCCGGGCGATCCTGGAAGACGCACAGAAGATCTTCGAAGCCGACGGTGTGGGCCCGGTCGTTCCGCATCTGCGCAAGGGCGACCTGCTGGAGGCGGTGCAGGAGGTGGAACCCGACCTGCGCGCCATCGTCATCGGCAAGCGCGGCGAAGGTGCGGATTTTGCAGCCGGTCACCTGGGGTCGAACCTGGAGCGGATCGTGCGCGCTTCCAAGGTGCCGGTCTTTGTCGCCTCACGGGCGTTCAAGCCCATCGGCAAGGTGCTGGTCGCTTATGACGGCAGCCCGTCTGCCATGAAGGCCATCGATCGCATGTCGAAAAGTGCGGTCTTTGAAGGTCTGGAGATCACGCTCCTCCATGTCGACAATGGCAGCGGCCCGATCGGTGCGCGCATTGACGATGCCGTCCGCGCTCTGGGCGCGGCCGGCCTGACCGCGACGGCACGCACCGTCCAGGGCGAGCCGGACGAAGCGCTCCAAGCCATCGTGGCCTCGGAAGGTTTCGATCTTCTGGTGATGGGTGCCTACGGCCACAGCCGTATCCGCAACCTCATCATCGGCTCGACCACCACGGCCATGGTGCAGGCGGTCAAGATCCCCGTCCTGCTCTATCGCTGACACTACTTCCCTGAACAGCGCCTGCGTCCGGCTAGTCGGACGCAGGCACCCCGACGGATAAACCCCGAGTCATAAGGAGAGGCGATTGGGCCCCCAGGATGTTGCGGCCTATTTTGCGCCGCTTCTGAGATTGGAACTAGCAGAGTTGCAGCAGGCGTCGGCTGACACGGCGGCCAGCCGCAAGCCGGTCGAGCTGGACCAGCAGAGCGTAGGCCGCCTGTCGCGAATGGACGCGATGCAGAACCAGGCCATGGCGGCGGCGATCGAGACCCGGCGCCGTGGCCGTATTCGATCCCTCAACGCCGCCTTGGCCCGGATCGAAAGCGGCGAGTTCGGGTTCTGCGAAAGCTGTGGTGGGTCCGTCCCGTTCGAGCGCCTGGCACTCGATCCGACCTACAGCCGATGCGTCGGCTGCCGGGCATGACTGAACCGACGAAATTTTCCGAGTCCACCAGTTTTCATGAGAAAAGCATCATGATCATCAACATTGCTGTCGGCCCGATCAGCCGAAAGACCATGAACGATCTGCATGAATATATGCGCTCGTTCTCGCCCAAACCGCACATGGCCTTCTGGGCCGACGATCAGGCCTATCTGGAGCTGACCTCACTCGAAGCGCTCGAGCTTCTCAAGGCGCAATTTCCTGAAATCGAACTGCATATACTTGATCGACAATATTCGCCGTCTTAAACAAGTGGCTCCGAAGTTACGCCAGTCCTTTTGTCTCATACCAACATCGGATGGTATCCGCTCCGTTGGTCTTACAGTTTGGCTCTTCTACGAAGCCCCAATTGGCTCGTAACTTCAGCCAACCTACTCTGTTACGAGAGTCCGCTTTCATCCAGCCGAGCCTTTTCTTCAGGACCTAGGCTGCAGGTGCAGCGAACGGCAGCTTGGTCCGCAGAGCTGCCCCTCAACCGCTGCCGTCATCCGTCTGCTCTGCGGACGAAGCTGCCATTTGTTACGTGGCAGCAAGATATCCGAACCCGCAGTTCAAATGACTACTAGGGGGGCTGCGTTGGTGCCACTGCAGCAGACACATGGTGTCAGCCCGGCAGATCCAACGCTTGAGGTTCGTGGATCGGGCAGCCATTGAACTGACTGCGGAAGTCGCTCGACATCTTGTAAGTTTCGCGACGAACCCGATTGACTGATCCCAAGGGACGGTGCGCTTCCAGACCGGTCCACACGGAAAAGCGCAGATTTTCGTCCACAATCTGAGCGCGGGCCTCACTCCACCCGGACTGGGGATTGGCGTGCAGACGCGCCACGGTAAAGAAGGGGCTGTCTTCTTCGTCCCAAGGGACCGAAGGGTCCTCGACTGGCATTGCCTCCGCGTCGCGGCATAGCTGCACGCGCAACTCCCATTCACAGGCGCCAGCCTCCGCCGCGACTGCGACAGCCTCTCGCAGTGCATCACGGCGGCCCTTCGTATCGATGATTTCCTCAGTGTGACGGGTCAGCGTTTCCGACACCGGGACCAGCGAAAATTTTGCGACATGATGGCCATGACGGAATGCTGTCTGAGAGTAGTAGGTCTCACCCAACGGGTGGACATTCGGTGCTCCCCCCATGGTCTGCAGAGTGGCACTCCCTCCCCCAACGGCCTCTAGCGCCCTCTCAGCGCCGCGCAGCACCGCAGACAGCGCCTTCTTTGCCCATTCTGCGCGGTCGGTCGTCTTGGCCAAAAGCTTCAGACTTTTCAGAAAGGCTTTCGCATTCGGCGCGGTGAAGACGGGACCATTCACCATCACGAAGTCCTGTGAGTTCCCTTCAGCGCCACTTAGCCTCGCCCCCTCAACTCCCATCACTTTCAGTGCAAGCCCCCGTGGAACGGAGATGCTGTCCGACAAGATATCTCCCGGATTAGTCGAGATACGCAGCACTGCCTGATAGACCCCCGGCACCGCGAACATCCCCTGCGCAAATTCCGGCGGGAGATCAGGCAGGACCGTCAGTTCCGCCTTGAGGATCCCGTGGCTTTTGGCGTGAACCGAGCGCACCGCGTGTCCATAATGCTCAGAGGTGGTCTCCATGATGTCCAGGAGAGTGGCCTTCAGGCTTTGGATCGTATCGGCTTCATCATCGGGGATCGTCTCAAGGTCGGGCGAGTAATGGATCGGCGGCTTCATGACGTCCCTCGGCTGCGCAAACGTGGCTTCGGGCTAAACGGTGAACTGCAAACCGTGGTTCCTTGGCCCACTCCAGCTGCCCAGATCGAAAGTCCGGTTTGGGCTCCTTGCGCATATGCCCTGGCGCTGCCCTAGCGGCGGCTTTGGGCTCTTCGCGTCGATGCTGCTCCGACCGCTGACCGTCCGCTTTCGACAAGCTGGCAAGCCCAAAAGGCACACTGCCTAACAGAAAAGGCAGAACTATGTGCCACAGAACATCGGGGAAATGGTCGGAGCGAGAGGATTCGAACCTCCGACCCCCTGCTCCCGAAGCAGGTGCGCTACCAGGCTGCGCTACGCTCCGACCGTAGGACGGGCAGGTAGCGCGACGATCCGGAGAATGCAAGCCCCCATCAGCGACGGGGCGCCCACAATCTTTGCAGGATCGTCGATTTCGGCGCCGTCACCGTCTCTGCGCGCAGGCGGGCGCTGGTGGCGGGGCGATTGGCGCTGACGCCGCGGCCTTCGCGCCAGACGATGTAGATGCCCGAGGCGATGATTACTCCCGCGCCCAGCAGGGTGGCGGGGTCGACGCCCTCTCCGAACAGGAACCAGCCATAGCCGGTCGCCCACAGGATCTGCGAATACTGCATGGGCGCCACGATCGCGGCCTCTCCGGTGCGATAGGCCATGATGACTAGGAACCCGCCCATCAAGCCAAGCCCCGCGATGATGCCGGTCATCGCCAGATGCACCAGCTCCATCGGCTGATAGCTGACTGACAGCGCCGCGCCGGTCGCGAAGAAGTTGCCCAGCATCGGCCACATCATCAGCACCATCGGGCGTTCGGCCCGGCCAAGGCGGCGGATGATCACCGCGGCCAACGCGCTGGCCGTGGCGCCGGCCATCGCGGCGATGTGGCCCAGCTGGATCTCCTGCCCGCCCGGGCGCAGCACGATCAGCACGCCGGTCAGGCCGACGATGACGGCGGCCCAGCGGTGCCAGCCGACCCTCTCGCCCAGAAGCGGGATCGACAGGATGGTAATCAGCAGGGGCGTCGTGAACAGGATCGCATAGACCTGCGTCAGCGGCAGGGTCGAGAAGGCGAAGAACCCCGCCATCCCCGCCACCACCGCGCACAGCGTGCGCAGGATCACCCAGCCCGGATTGGCCGGGCGCAGCGTGCCGGGCTGGGGGTCGCGCATCAGCACGATGCTGACCAGCGGGAACGACAGCAGCGATGCGAAGAACAGGATCTGCATCGCCGGATAGATGGCACCCAGCGACTTGATCACCACGTCATGCGTGGCATAGAGGCCCATCGCCGCAAGCTGCAGCAATGCGCCCCTGACATTGGCGGTCAGGGCCAATCAGGCCTCCAGCGCGGCGACGATGGCATCGCCCATCTGCGCCGTGCTGATCGGGGTGCCGCCGTCGGGCCCCATCAGGTCGGCAGTGCGCAGGCCGTCGGCCAGCACACGCTCGACCGCGGCTTCCAGCGCGTCGGCCGCGGCACCCTCGCCGAAGGAATAGCGCAGGGCCATGGCGAAGGAGAGGATGCAGGCGATCGGGTTGGCCTTGCCCTGCCCCGCGATGTCGGGTGCCGATCCGTGGACCGGTTCGTACAGCGCCTTGGGTCGCCCGTTCGCCATGACCGCGCCCAGCGACGCGGAGGGCAGCATGCCCAGCGAGCCGGTCAGCATCGCCGCCGCATCCGACAGCAGGTCGCCGAACAGGTTGTCGGTCACGATCACGTCGAACTGGCGCGGCGCGCGCACCAGCTGCATCGCGCCGTTGTCGGCATACATGTGCGACAGGGCCACGTCGGGGTATTCGTTGTCATGCACCCACTGGACCTCCTCGCGCCAAAGGATGCCCGATTCCATCACGTTGGCCTTTTCCATCGAACAGACCTTGTTGCCGCGGGCGCGGGCCAGCTCGAAGGCGGACCGGGCGACGCGGCGGATCTCTCCGCTGGTGTAACGCTGGGTGTTGATGCCGACGCGGCCACCCTCGTTGTCGGGATTGTTGTCGTCGGAATGGATGCCGCGCGGTTCGCCGAAATAGACGCCCGAGGTCAGCTCGCGCACGATCAGGATGTCCAGGCCAGCCACCACTTCGCGCTTCAGGCTGCTGAAGTCGGCCAGCGCGTCAAAGCATTGCGCCGGACGCAGGTTGGCGAACAGGTCCATCTCCTTGCGCAGGCGCAGCAGGCCGCGTTCGGGTTTAACGCTGAAATCCAGAACGTCGTATTTCGGGCCGCCGACCGCACCCAGCAGGACCGCATCCACCGCCTGGGCCTTGGCCATCGTCGCATCCGCCAGGGGCACGCCATGCACATCATAGGCCGCGCCGCCCACCAGGTCATGGGTCACGTCGAAGGTCATGTCGCGGTTCGCCTGGAACCAGTCGATGACCTTGACCACCTCGGCCATGACTTCGGGGCCGATCCCGTCGCCGGGCAGGATGAGAAGCGAATAGCGGTCGGACATGATCCCTCCTTCAGGTGCCAGCCGCGACAGCGCAGGCTGCGGCTTCGGGTTAGACGCCGCCCGCCCTAGGGTCAAGCGCGGCGGGGAACGGGCGCTCACGACAGTTTGCCTTGCGCCCGGGGGGCTGCTGGTCGACCCTGTCGCCCGACCAGCCCTGTGAATGAGGAATGCGATGACCCGCTGGACTGTCCTGATGATCGCCGCCGCGGCGGCGCTGACGCAACCCGCCCTGGCGCAGACCTCGGACGGGGTGCCGGGCGACCGGGTCGTGGTACCGCTGCCGGACGTATCGGGGCTGTCCGACGACGAGGCGCAGGCGCTGGCGCGCGACGTGGCGCAGATGACCGTGATCACCGCAGAATGCCCCGAACACGATGTCAGCGGTCCGGAATTTCAGCTGATGGCCGGCACCACGGATGCGCTGACCGAACGGCTGGGGCTGGACCCGGTCAGCTATGACCGCGACTATGTCCGCCCGGCCTTTGCCGTGGTCGAGGAGGCCGATGCCTGCGACCGGCTTGGCCCGCAGGTTCCCGAACTGATCGCCCGGCTGGAGGGGATGGGCGGCAGCACCCAGCCCGTGACGCCGGGCCTGGCCGAGGCCGCCGCCGCCAAGGCTGCCGCCGCGGGCACCAGCGACACGACCCCCGACGCGGAAGCCGCCCCCGCCGAATAACGCCCCGCCGCCCCCGGCGTGATTTGCACGTCTTGCAGCTTCCGCGTCCTTGGCCCAGCGTGGCGCCGGGGAACGGAGGAACGAATTCATGCTCAAGGCCGGATTGGTCAGCCTGGTGCTGGCCTATATGCTGTCGCAATTCTATCGGGCCTTTCTGGCCGTGCTGGCCCCGGTGCTGCAGGATCAGGTCGGCGCCGGCCCCGGCGATCTGGCCCTGTCATCGGGGCTGTGGTTCATTGCCTTCGCGCTGATGCAGCTGCCGGTGGGGGCGGCGCTGGACCGGTTCGGACCGAGCCGCACGGTGGCGTGGCTGATGGCGGTGGGCGGGGCCGGAGGCGCGGTGATCTTTGCGATGGCAGACGCGCCGTGGCACCTGCATCTGGCGATGACCGCATTGGGCATCGGTTGCTCTCCGGCGCTGATGGGGCCGTATTTCATCTTCGCGCGCGAATACCCGCCCGCGTCCTTCGGGATGCTGGCCGGGGTGCTGGTGGGGTTCGGATCGCTGGGCAACATCCTGGGTGCCTCGCCCCTGGTCTGGGTGATCGAGGCCGCGGGGTGGCGCCAGACCCTGTGGGGTCTTGCGGCCGTGACGCTGATGGTGGCCGCGCTGGTCCTGGCGGCGGTGCGCGACCCGGCGCGGCTGGGCGCGGGGCATCCGCAGGGCTCGATCGGTCAGATCCTGCGCCTGCGCGCGCTGTGGTTCATCGTGCCGCTGTTCGGCGTGAACTATGCGGTGACGGCGGCGATCCGCGGATTGTGGGCCGCCCCCTGGCTGGAGCAGGTGCATGGCGCCGACGCGACCCAGATCGGCCGCGTCACGCTGGCGATGGGCCTGGCCATGGTCGCGGGCAGCTTTGCCGTCGGACCCGCCGCCCGCTTGGCCGGCAGCGCGCGCCGTGCGACGATGCTGTTTTCCGCGGTGATGATCGTCACGCTGGCGGTGATGTGGCAGGCCCCCGCCCTGCCCCTGCCCGCGGTGACCGCGTTGCTGGTCGTGCTGGGGTTCTTCGGGTCGGCCTATCCTTTGCTGATGGCGCATGGACGATCGTTCCTCCCACCACATCTGGTGGGTCGCGGGATGACCTTCCTCAACATGATCTCCATCGGTGGGGTCGGGGTGATGCAGTTCGCGTCGCGCCCGGTCTATGCCGCGGCACAGGGTGCCTATGCGCCCGCGCAGGCCTTCGCTATGCTGTGGCTGTTCTTCCTGATCCCGCTGGCGATCGGGTTCCTGCTGTATTTCCTGACGCCCGAGGCCGCCGCCCATGACTGACCCGCTGATCGTCGCACCGAACCTGAAACGTCGCCTGTCCGGGGTGACGGCGACGGTGGTGCGACTGATCCCGGTCCAGGCGCGGATGATCGACATCCGCGCGACCGGCCCCGGCCTGCCTGCGGATGTCCCGCACATTCCCCTGATGCGCGCGGCCACCCTGCCCCGCGACCGATGGCGGGTCTGGCACGCGCGCCGCAACACCGAGATGGCGCTGGGCCTGATCCTGCGTCGCCTGCTGCGACGCCGGTACCGCCTGCTGTTCACGTCCGCCGCGCAGCGCAGGCACACCGGCTTCACCCGCTGGCTGATCCGGCAACAGGACGCGCTGATCGCGACCTCGCCCCAGGCGGCCAGCTATCTGGAACGCCCCGCGACCGTGATCCTGCACGGGGTCGACACGGACGTGTTCCACCCTGCCCCGGACCGTGCTGCTTTGCGCGCGCGGCTGGGCATGGACCCGGACGCGGTGCTGATCGGCTGCTTCGGCCGCATCCGTGCGCAGAAGGGCGTCGATCTGCTGGTGCAGGCGGGGTTGGAACTGCTGCCCTCGCGCCCGCGGGTGCAGATCATCTTCACCGGCCGCATCACCCCTGACAACCGCGCTTTTGCCGATGACCTGCAGGCGCGCATCAAGGCGGCCGGGCTGGACGGTCGCATCCGCTTCCTGGGCGAACTGCCGTGGGACCAGGTGATCGCGCATTACCAGGCGCTGGATCTCTTTGCCGCCCCTGCCCGCTGGGAGGGCTTCGGCCTGACGCCGCTGGAGGCCGCCGCCTGCGCCGTCCCCACCGTCGCCGCCCGCGTCGGCGCCTACGAGGCGCTGATCCGCGACGGCCAGACCGGCAGCCTGGTCCCGAAAGACGACGCCCCCGCCCTGACCGCCGCGCTTGCCCGCTGGCTGGACGACGACGCAGGCCGCGCCGCGGCGGGTCAGGCCGCCCGCGCCCATGTCACCGCGAACCACGCCATCGAGGGCGAGGCGCGGGCCATCGTCGACGTCTATCGGTCGCTGCTGTGAACCGGCTGGCCTTTGCCACGGCGCGCCTGATGCGCCGCGACGCGCCCCTGGCCGCGCTGTCGGTCCCGCAATCCGCGCTGCTGGCCGACCTATCGGGCCGCCATGTCGCGCTGATCGGCAATGCCCGCGCGCTGGCCGATCAGGCCCACGGGGCACGGATCGATGCCGCCGACAGGGTCGTCCGCATCAACCGCGCGCCGATGCCCAGCCCTGCCAGCCACGGCACGCGCACCGACTGGCTGGGACTGGCCACGCGCCTGCCGGACGCGGACCGTGCGCGCCTGAACCCCGGCCGTATCCTGTGGATGTCGCCCAAACGCAAGCGGCTGGACTGGGACAGCGCGTCCAGCCCCGGCTTCTACCTGCACCCCCTGGCGGATATCGACATGCTGGCAGGGCGGCTGGGTGCGCCCCCCACGACGGGTGCGATGCTGATCGATCTTTGCCTGCGCAGCGAACTGGCATCGCTGACGCTCTATGGTTTCGACTTCTTCGCCAGCCTGTCGCTGTCGGGACGGCGCAATGCCGCGCAGGTGCCGCATGATTTCGCAGCCGAGGGCGCGTGGGTCGCCGATCTGTTGCGCCAGGACCACCGTCTGACGCTGATCCGCTGAGGCGGCCTTGCACGCGCTGCGCGCTGTGCAATCCTGTGGGCTTCCCCCGCGCGGGGGACACCAAAAAGCAGGCAGGGAAACCCCATGAGAACCATCAAGGCCGCCTTGGCCTCCACGGCGCTGATCTGCGCCACCCCGGCATTGGCGCAGGATTTCGGCGCCTATGGCTATGATACGATGCGCGATTTGGCGCTGAATTATCCGGGCCGCTTCACAGGCGCGCCGGACAGCGGTACGACCTTCTTCAACGCGGCCCAATACATGCGCGACCGCCTGTCCTTCGGCGGCAACGCGGTCGTGCGTCAGGACTTCACCGCCACCAGCCGGTCTGGCGCCACGTTGGGCCCGTCGCAAAACCTGGTCGTGTCGATGCCCGGCGCCAGCGACCGCTTCATCGTGGTGGGGGCGCATTTCGACAGCGCCGGAACATCGCCCGACCTGCAGGGGGTCGACGACAATGCCTCGGGCGCGGGGGTTCTGACCGAACTGGCGGCGCACATGACCGGGCTGTCCACCGATGTCGGCCTGGAGTTCGTGGCCTTCGGCGCCGAGGAGGTCGGCCTGCAGGGGGCGGCCCATTACGTCGACACCCTTGGCGGTCGCCGCGACGACATGGCCGGGATGATCAACATCGACAGCCTGATCACAGGCGATTTCATGTATGCCCATGCCGGGACCGAATACCTGGAGAACCCGGCGCTGCTGTCGCTGTGGACCCGCGCGCACGCCATCGCGGACGAGCTTGGCATCGACTTGCGCAGCAACCCCGGACGGAACCCGGACTATCCGATCAACACCGGCTGCTGTTCCGACGCCGCCGTGTTCGAAGGCTACGGCATCCCGATCCTGTGGCTGGAGGCGACGAACTGGGACCTGGGCGATCTGGACGGCTATACCCAGACCGACAATCCGCTGATCCCCGGCGGTTCGACCTGGCATGACCCGACCGAGGACAACTGGGCGTTCCTGCTGGCGGCCTTGGGCCCTGAACGGTTCGAACAGCGCATGCGCGACTATGCCCGCATCCTGACCCGCCTGCTGGTCGAGGAGACGGGCGCCGACTTGGTGGCGTCGTCCCAGGACGCGGCCCTGTCGGCGGCCCAGATCGCCGATCTGGCCACCCGACAGCAGGCTGACCTGACCGCCCTGTCGCTGCGCGCGACGCGTGACCGCCTGGGCGCGGATGCGCCCTTTGGCCAGATCACGCCCTCGATCGCGGTGCAGGGCCTGGCCACGCCGGACAGCAGCGCGACCTTTGGGCGCGACGGCGGGGCGGCGCTGATGGCGCGGGCGGGCGCGTCGTACCAGGTGGCCCCCGGCCTGTCTTTGGGCGGCCAGCTGGCCTATGCACGCACCGGCGACGACCTGCGCAGCGGCGACGACCTGGAATCGACCGGCTATCAGCTGTCGCTGGACGCGGCCTATGCGATGAACGACGACTGGGTGATCGGCGCAATCAGCTGGGGCAAGTCGGACCTTGAGGGCACGCGCGATTTCGTGCTGCGCTCGGGCCTGGGCGCGACCATCGTCGAACGGGATTTCGACTTGTCGACCAACGCCTATACCCTGGGCGCGCGGGTCCAGGCCGGGCGCGACTATGCGCTGGCATCGGGCGTGACCTATGGTCCGGTGGTGGGGCTGGATTACAGCCGCACCCGGATCGGCGGGTTTTCGGAAGGGTCGGGCGACCGCCGCGCGGTCACCTATGCCGGCCAGGCCATCGAAAGCCTGGAGGTCCAGCTGGGCGGCCGCGTCGGCACCGATCTGGCCGTGGCTGGGCGCGACGTGACGCTGTCGGCGCAAGGGACGCTGATCCACGACCTGGCCGAAGGCGCGCCCTCGCGCATCCGCGTGACCGACAGCACCGGCAACGACCGCCGCGTGACGCTGGATGGACAGGACCGCAACTTTGCCCGCATCGGCCTGTCGGCCCAGACGGCCCTGTCCGACCAGGCCGATGCCTGGGTGACGCTGGACAGCCGCATCGGCCATGACGCCGGATCGCAGGCGACCGTCGGCGCGGGCTTGGGCCTGCGGTTCTGAAAACCGCTTGTGCGCGTCCGGTCAGCCGGGCGCGCACAAGCCGCCACTGCGGCGTTTCGCGGCAATCGCCGGGGCCGCCCGACCTGTTGCCGGAACCCCGCGGCCGGGTGCGGACCTGCAACGCGCGCTGGCGTTGCGCGGCCGTTTGCGGTAAATGCCCCCGACCGCAGAAAAAGGAGCTCCCCCGAAATGGGTTACAAAGTCGTCGTCGCCGGCGCCACGGGCAATGTGGGCCGCGAAATGCTGAACATCCTGGACGAACGCCAGTTCCCCGTGGACGAGATCGCCGTGCTGGCGTCCCGCCGCAGCCAGGGCACCGAGGTCAGCTTTGGCGACAAGACTTTGAAGATCAAGGACATCGAGCAGTTCGACTGGACCGGCTGGGACATCGCACTGTTTGCCATCGGATCGGATGCGACCAAGATCCACGCCCCCAAGGCCGCGGCCGCGGGCTGCGTGGTGATCGATAACTCCTCGCTCTATCGCTACGACGCCGACGTGCCGCTGATCGTGCCCGAGGTGAACCCCGACGCGATCCAGGGCTATGCGAAAAAGAACATCATCGCGAACCCCAACTGCTCGACCGCGCAGATGGTCGTCGCGCTCAAGCCCCTGCATGACCGCGCCCGCATCAAGCGCGTCGTCGTCTCGACCTACCAGTCGGTCAGCGGCGCGGGCAAGGAGGGCATGGACGAACTGTGGGACCAGACCAAGGGCATGTACGTGCCGGGTCAGGAAAAGGAACCCAAGAAGTTCCAGAAGCAGATCGCCTTTAACGTGATCCCCCAGATCGACGTCTTCATGGAAGACGGCGCGACCAAGGAAGAATGGAAGATGGTCGCCGAGACCAAGAAGATCATGGACAAGTCGATCAAGGTCACCGCGACCTGCGTCCGCGTCCCCGTCTTCGTCGGCCATTCGGAATCGATCAACATCGAGTTCGAGGATTTCCTGGACGAGGACGAGGCCCGCGACATCCTGCGCGAGGCGCCCGGCGTCATGGTGATCGACAAGCGCGAACCCGGCGGCTACATCACCCCCGTCGAATGCGTGGGGGAATACGCCACCTATGTCAGCCGCATCCGCCAGGACGGCACGGTCGAGAACGGCCTGAACCTGTGGTGCGTCAGCGACAACCTGCGCAAGGGTGCGGCGCTGAACGCGGTGCAGATCGCCGAACTGCTGGGCAACCGCATCCTGAAGAAAGGCTGATCCTTGTTCGAATGGATCACCGGCCTGCTGGAAAGCGGAGGGGCCTGGGCAATCTTTGCCCTGATGCTGCTGGAAAACATCTTTCCGCCGATCCCGTCGGAACTGATCATGCCGCTGGCGGGGTTCAACGCCGCCCGCGGCGGCACGCCCCTGTGGCTGGCGATCCTGGCGGGCGGGGTCGGATCGACCCTGGGCGCGTGGTTCTGGTACGTGATCGGGGTGGCCTACGGCCCGGCGCGGATGCGCCGCGTCGTGGTCCGCTATGGCCGCTGGCTGACGCTGACGCCCAACGAGCTGACCTCGGCCGAGGGCTGGTTCGCCCGGCATGGCGGGGCCGCGGTCTTCTTCGGCCGCTTCCTGCCCACGATCCGCACGCTGATCTCGGTCCCCGCGGGGCTGGCGCAGATGCCGGTGGGGCGGTTCCTGCTGTTCACCGCCATCGGCAGCTTCATCTGGACGGGCGGGCTGGCCATCGCCGGCTATGTCCTTGAAAACGGCTATGAGGCCGTCAGCCACCTGATCGATCCGCTGTCCACGGCGATCGTTCTGGGCTTTGTCGCGCTGTATGTCTGGCGGGTCATCCGCTGGCGGCCCGACGCCTGAAGACGCGCCGGGCGGGCGGGTGTCAGATCGACACCCACCGCCTGCCGCCGTCATCGGCCTGCAAAAGCGTGCCTTCGCTGATGTCGTGCAGCAGACCGTGCAGCGACATTTCTCCGGACTCGACCGCCGCGCGGACGAAGGGGAAGGTCATCAGGTTCTCCAGCGACACCAGCACGGCCTCGCGCTCCAGCGCGTTGACCTGTTCGGCCTCGGGCAGGTCCTTCACGCGGTCATAGCCGGGGCGCAGGATGTCCATCCAGCGGCCGACGAAGCTGGTCTTCTCCTCCAGCTCGGGCGCGGCGCCCGAACACATCGCGTGGCATCCCTTGACGCCGCCGCAATTGGTGTGGCCCACCACGATCAGATGCGCGACCTTCAGCGCCGTGACGGCGTATTCGACCGCCGCCGAGGTGCCGTGCTGCAACCCGTCGGGCGCATAGGCCGGCACCAGGTTGGCAATGTTGCGGTGAATGAAGAACTCGCCCGAATCGGCGCCGAAGATGCTGGTCACGTGCACGCGGCTGTCGCAGCAGGAGATGACCATCGCGCGCGGGCGCTGTCCTTCGGTCGCCAGCCGGCGGAACCAGGCCGCGTTCTCGGCATAGGACGTCGCCTTCCAGCCGTGGAAACGCTTGACCAGATATTGCGGCAACGGAGACAGGTCGTTCATCTGGCACCTCGCTTTCTGACAGGGGTGATAGGCCGGGATTGAGACAAATTCGAGCCTTTTCTTGATCCCGCCTCAAGGCTTTCTTCACCGCTTGCCCCGCATGGTCGGCGCGTGCGGGGACAGATCCCCTGGAGGTGCGGATGGCACAAATTTCGGCTTTGGCCATATCAGAGGCGGTCCGCGTGGACAGCCGCCGCGTCGCGGAAATCGTGGCCGAGCTGGGCGAGACATCGGCCCAGCATGTCATCGGCCTGGCGCTGGAACAGCTGGCGGCGGCGCTGACGGCGGTGGACAGTGCGCTGGACGACGCGGACCTGGCACAGGCGGCGGCGCATGCCGAACGCATGTCGCGCCTGGCCTGGCAGATCGGCCTGCTGTCGCTGGCCGGCGTCGCGATGGACCTGGGCAGCACCGCCGAACGCGGCGACGTGCCGGCGCTGGCCGCGATCCGCGCGCGCCTGCTGCGGGTGGGCAACCGGTCGCTGACGGCGATCTGGGACCGGACGGCTCTGGCCTGAGGTTGCAGTCGGGGCGCGGTGCTGTAGGCTGTGCGCCGAACTGCCAAGGACCTGCCCATGACCCCCGAATTCGCGCCCGCCTCTGATGCCACCCTGCCGCTATGGCTGGTCTGGACCGGCGACCCCCTGCCCCAGGATGCGGGCGACTGGCCCCAGGCCTGCGGGTTCGCGGCCAAGGCGGGACAGCTGTGCCTGCTGCCCGATGCGTCGGGCGGGCTGCGCGGCGCGATCATGGGCCTGGGAGAGCGGGCGCAGGCCGGCCGCGACCGGTTCCACCTGGCCCGCGCCCATGCCCTGCCCAAGGGCGACTGGCATCTGGCCGGCATCCCGCAGGGTCTGGACCCCGATCAGCTGGCGCTTGGCTGGCTGCTGGGCCAGTACCGGTTCACCCGCTACAAGGGCGCGCCGGTCCAGGGGCCGCGGCTGGTCTGCCCGGAAGGCGTGGACGCCGACCGCCTGCTGGCCATCGCCGCGGGCGAATTCCTGACCCGCGACCTGATCAACACCCCTGCCAGCGATCTGGGCCCCGACAAGCTGGAGGCCGCCGCGCGCGGTCTTGCCAACGATCTGGGCGCGCGGGTCGAGGTGATCTGCGGCGGCCAGCTGCTGAAGCAGAACTTTCCCCTGATCCACGCGGTCGGCCGCGCCGCCGCCTGCGAGCCGCGGCTGATCGACATCCGCCTTGGCGATGCGGGACCGATGCTGACTATCGTCGGCAAGGGCGTGTGCTTTGACACCGGCGGGCTGAACCTGAAACCCGGCGCCTCGATGGGGCTGATGAAGAAGGACATGGGCGGGGCCGCGACCGCGCTTGGCCTGCTCAAGATGCTGGCGCGCAGCGGCGCGGCATCGGTCCTGCGCCTGCGGGTGCTGATCCCGGCGGTCGAGAACAGCGTCGCGGGCAACGCCTTCCGCCCCGGCGACGTGCTGGCCAGCCGCAAGGGCCTGTCGGTCGAGGTGAACAACACCGACGCCGAGGGTCGCCTGGTGCTGGCTGACGCCCTGACCTATGCGGCCGAGGAAAGCCCCGACCTGATGATCTCTCTGGCGACGCTGACGGGGGCGGCGCGGGTGGCGCTTGGTCCCGACCTGCCCCCGCTTTACTGCGACGACGACGCGACCGCGACCGCGATCCAGGCCGCCGGGATGCAGGTCGGCGACCCGGTCTGGCGGATGCCCTTCTGGGACGCGTATGAATCGCTGATCGAACCCGGCATCGCCGATCTGGACAACGCCCCCGCGGGCGGAATGGCCGGGTCGATCACCGCCGCCCTGTTCCTGCGCCGCTTTGCCGAGGGCGCGGGACGCTATGCGCATTTCGACATCTATGGCTGGCAGCCCACCGCCGCGCCGGGCCGCCCCAAGGGCGGCGTCGGGCAGGGCGCGCGCGCGATCCTTGCCGCGCTGCCGCAGATTTTGGCGCGCTGATGGACCGCCGTCTGACGCCCGCCACCGACCGCGTGGCCCTGGACAGCCTGCGCGGCGTCCTGGACCGGCCGTCCTTCGTGCCGGGACAGCCCGCACGGGTGATCATTCCGGTGGTCGATCTGCTGGACGCCCCCGAAGGCCGCCGCGACCGGCAGCTGAACTTCGGGGCCGACGTGACGGTGATCGACCGCGAGGCGGGGATGAGCTTTGTGCGCGCGGCGCTGGACGGCTATTGCGGCTGGATCGCCGACACCGCGCTGAGCGGCAGCCTGCCGCCCATCACCCACCGCGTCACCGCGCCGGCCACCCATGTCTATCTGGAACCCGACATGAAGCGGCCCGAGCGGTTTTCGCTGTCCCTGGGCGCGCGGGTGTCGGTTACCCAGATCCAGGGCCGCTTTGCCACGCTGGCGACCGGCGGCCATGTCCCGGTCCAGCATCTGGCCGACGGCCCGGCCGGCGACCCGGTTCCGGTCGCGGAAAGCCTGCTGGGCACACCCTATCTATGGGGGGGAAACAGCCGGGCGGGGATCGATTGTTCTGGGCTGGTGCAGGCCGCGCTGACCGCCTGCGACATCGCCTGCCCCGGCGACAGCGACCTGCAGCGCGCGACGTTCGCGCCGACCGACACGATCGCGCGGGGCGATCTGCTGTTCTGGCCGGGCCATGTGGCGATGGCCGTGTCGGCGGATCTGATGATCCACGCCACCGCCTGGACCATGTGCGTCACGTTCGAGCCGATCCGCGACGCCATCGCCCGCATCGACGCGGCGGGCGAGGGGCCCTTTCTGGGCGCCCACCGCCCCGGTGGCATCACAGGTTGAACACCCGGTCGGGTTGGACCATGCCGCCCTGATAACGACCGATGCAGACCGGCCCCCTGGCGTCCTGGACCCAGACCAGCTCGCCCCATTCGGCGCCGCCGGTCACCTCTCCGGGATTGCCGTTGCGGATGCGGATGCCGCCTTCGGTCGTGGCGCGCAGCATGGGCAGGTCGGCCAGGCCCGTCTCCAACGGCAGGATCTGCGTCTCCAGCCAGTCCTGCGCGTCACGGTCGACGCGATCGAAGGCCACCCCGGCGCTGGCCTCGAAGGGGCCGGACCAGGTGCGGCGCAGATGCGCGACATGGCCCAGACAGCCCAAGGCCCGGCCCAGGTCGCGCGCGATCGAGCGGACATAGCCGCCCTTGCCGCAGACCATCTCAAGGCGGGCGGTGTCGGCCCTGGCCTCCAGCAGGGTCAGGCTGTCGACCCACAGCGGGCGCGCGGCCAGCTCCATCTCGACCCCCTCGCGGGCCAGGTCATAGGCGCGCTCGCCCTCGACCATGACGGCGGAGAAGGCGGGCGGGACCTGCATGATGTCACCGGTAAAGCCCGCCAGCGCCGCCTCGACCTGCGCCGCGGTGGGGCGGTCGTCGCTGGTACGGACCACGCTGCCGGACGCGTCGTCGGTGGTCGTCTCGGACCCCCAGTTCACCACGAAGTCATAGCATTTCAGCGCGTCAGTGACGATCGGCACGGTCTTGGTGGCCTCGCCCAGGGCGACGGCCAGGACGCCGGTCGCGTCGGGGTCCAGCGTGCCGGCATGACCGGCCTTCTTGGCGTCCAGCGCCCAACGCACCTTGGCCACGACCGCGGTCGAATTGACGCCCGCGGGCTTGTCCACGATCAGCCAGCCGTTGATGTCCCGGCCCTTCTTGCGCGCCATGATCACTCCTGAAAAAACAAGGGCCGGGGGATAGACCCGCGGCGGGCAGGGGTCAACCGGTCACTCGACCAGGCCGATGATCGGCCCCATGCTGCGCCCGAAATCGGCCCTGTTCACCGACGGCGCATAGAGCCGCGAGATCGAGCCGTCGAAGTAAAGCGCATCGCGCACGCCCAGCCCGTCGCGGAAGAACCGCCCGAATTCGTGGAACGTGACCGGCCTGTTCGAGATCGCGAACCACGCGGTCTGCCCGTCGGGCGACACGCCGACCCCGTTGCGGATATAGCGGCTGTCGCTGTCGGCCAGGAACCGCGGATGCAGATCGCCGTCGATGACCAGCATCGGCCCGGACTGGCTGGCCAGTCGGCAGTCGGGGCGCGTCTCGGCAAAGCTGACGCTTTCGATGACCTGAAAGGGCTGCGCGCCGCCGGTGCAGAAGACGCCGTTGGGCAGCATCCCGAAATTGTCGCGGCTGGCGCCGGTGACGATGGGCGACAGTTCGACCCCGTCGACGACCAGCAGACCCACCGGACGGTAATCGGCATGGAACATGCCCGCATTCATGGCAAACGACAGCGTCTGACCCGCGTCCAGCGTGCGGCGGACATTGGCAAAATTGCGCAAGGGCGCGCCGTCGGGGCCGTCTTGGAACAGCCGCAGGGCGGGTTCCTGCGCGGCCTCGACCTGGCACAGCACATAGCCCTGGCCATCATGGTCCACGCGTTCGCATTGCGCGGCCCCCGACGGCAGCGCCATCGCGACCAGCATTCCGACCGCCACCGCCGCCAGACGCGGCAGATCAGGCGTCATCGTCGTCCCGGTCCGGGGCGGCGACGTCGCGGCGCACGCGCTCGTCCTCGAACAGGCGGCGGGTGTCGTCCATGCGGTCGAAGGTCTCGTCCAGCTGGAACCGCAGCTCGGGCGCGAGTTTCAGCGTCATGGCCTTGGCGACCAGATGGCGCAGTTCCGGCGTGTTGCGGCGCAGCGCGGCCAGCGCCTCGGGCGCGTCGCGGCCTCCCAGCGGCAGCACATAGGCCGTCGCCACCTTGAGGTCGGTCGACATCGACACCTCGGCCACGGTGATGGAATGACGGTTCAGGTCGGGGTCGTGCACGTCCGCGCGCGCAAGCACGTCGGCGAGGGTGCGACGGATCAGTTCGCCCACGCGCAGCTGGCGCTGCTTGGGGCCCTGACCTTGGGAATTGCGGTTCTGTGCCATGCGTCCCGATGTAGGGGGTCGCGGCGTGGGCCGCAACCTTGTATCACGCCCCAAAGCCAACAGGGGTGGACCATGAGCGATTTGCAGAACACCGATCAGCCGCAGCGGCCGGGCGTCGTGGTGACCGGGGCATCGGGCCGGATGGGCCGGATGCTGATCCGCCTGATCCTGGACAGCGACCACCTGCGGCTGGTCGGCGCGCTGGACCGCGCGGGCCACGACTGGATCGGGCAGGACATCGGCACCGCGATGGGGGGCGCGCCGGCCGGCGTCACGGTCAGCGACGACGCGGTGACGGCCATCGCCCAGGCGCAGGCGGTGATCGACTTCACCAGCCCCGATGCCACGGTGGCATTCGCGGAACTGACCGCCCAGGCGCGCGCCGTCCACGTCGTCGGCACCACCGGGCTGGAGCAGCGGCACCTGGACGCGCTGGCGGCCGCCGCCCGCCACGCGCCGATCATCCGTGCCGGCAACATGAGCCTGGGCGTGAACCTGCTGGTCGGGCTGACCCGCAAGGTCGCGGCCGCCTTGGGCACCGACTGGGACATCGAGGTGGTCGAAAGCCATCACCGCCACAAGGTCGACGCCCCGTCGGGCACCGCCCTGATGCTGGGAGAAGCCGCGGCCCAGGGACGCGGCGCCGCGCTGGACGACCTGCGCGTGCCCGCCCGCGACGGCATCACCGGGGCCCGGCCTGCGGGCAGCATCGGTTTCGCGGCCATCCGCGGCGGCGACGTGGTGGGCGAACATGACGTGATCTTTGCCGCCGACGGTGAACGGATCGTCCTTCGCCATCTGGCCACCGACCGCGCGATCTTTGCCCGGGGCGCAATCCGCGCGGCGGTCTGGGGTCAGGACAAGGGGCCGGGTCAGTACGACATGATGGACGTGCTGGGCCTTCAGGGCTGAATCGAGCAGCACCCCGACAGCATCCGCGGCGTATCGCCGTGGATCACCACATGCGCGCGCATTCCGAACAGGCGGTCGGACATGCCGTCGGAACACAGCTGCGGGATGGCGGTCAGGGTCAGCCCATCGGCCACCACCGCGCGGGTCGGGTCGCGGAAGATGCCGGTGGACAGGACCGCCCGGACGGGGCGCGTGTCTTCTGGCATGTCGGGACCGCCCAGCACCACGCTGTCACCCTGCGGGATGAAGGCCCAGAACGGCTCGGTGCCAAAGCACTGGAACGCCGCGGGCAGGGCGCCGTCCTGCCAGACGTCGACGCGGTAATCCAGATAGCGGTCGGACACCCAGCCCGACCCCTCTCCGGTGTTGACGCGCGACCAGCCGGCGCGCTGCTCGACCACCTCGACGTGGGTCGCGTCAAAGGCCAGCGTGCCGATGATCGGCGCGGAGGCATCCGGCTCGGCCCGGATGTTCAGCACGTCGTCGGCCGCGACCCGCGCCACGTCGAACAGGGTGGGCAGGATGTATTCCTGGGTGGCCAGTGCCGGCCCCGACAGGGCCAGCGTCAGGACAAGGGCGGTGCGCAGCATGGGGCCTCCGGTCGGTTTCGCCGCCAGCCTAGCTCATTCGCGCGCGCCGTCCATCCACGCCCTGTTTCCCCCGCCCGCGCGACAGGCTAGAACCGGGGCATGAACACGCGCCTGATCGCCACCGAGACCCTGACCGCAGCCCTGGCCCGGATGCTGGCCGCCCAGATCGCGCCCCCGGCGGCGATCCTGCTGGACGGTCCGGTGGGCGCGGGCAAGACGCATTTCGCCCGCGCCTTCATCCGCGCCCGCCAGGGCGATGCGGCCGAGGACGTGCCCAGCCCCACCTTCACACTGGTCCAGACCTATGACGACCCGATGGGCACGCAGATCTGGCATGCCGACCTGTACCGCCTGACCGACCCGTCCGAGTTGACCGAACTGGGCCTGGACGAGGCGATGGAGGACGCGATCTGCCTGATCGAATGGCCCGACCGGCTGGACCACGTCCCGCCCGGCGCCATCACCATCGCGATCGGCGCAGACCCGGACCCCGACCTGCGCCGCATCGACATGGCGTTCCCCGGCGCGGACCGTCTGGCGGCGCGGGCGACATTCGTCGTCGCGGCGGGGCATGGCGACGCGCGGGTGCTGCCCCTGGCGGGCGATGCCTCGGCCAGGCGGTATTTCCGGCTGCCGGGGGTGGGCGTGCTGATGGACGACCCGTCGGGGTCCGTGGGGCCGTTCCTGACGATGACCGACTGGCTGCGCGGCCACGGGTTCGGCGCACCCAGGGTTCTGGCGCAGGACGCCGATCAGGGGTTCCTGCTGCTGGAGGATCTGGGCGACGATCTGGTGGCCCGCGTGCTGGCCGACAGGCCCGATCTGGGTCAGCAGATCCATGACCGCATCACCGACCTGCTAGTCGACCTGCACCGCCAGCGGGTCCCCACTTTCGTGGCGCCGCTGGACGGTGCGGCGATGGGCGATCTGGCGGCGCTGTTCGTCGATTATTATCCGGGGGCCGACCTGCCGGACCTGGCTACGCTGATCGCCGATCTGCACGACCGCCTGTGCGGCGATCTGCCCCCCGCCATCAGCCTGCGCGATTTCCATGCCGAGAACCTGGTCTGGCGCGGCGACGCGCCCCTGGGCCTGCTGGACTATCAGGACGCGGTGGCCGCGCATCCGGCCTATGACCTGGTATCCGCCCTGCAGGACGCGCGCCGCGACGTGGACCCGACCACGGAACAGGCACAGATCGCCCGCTATCTGGCCGCGACCGGCTTGGCCGAGGCCCCATTCCGCGCGGCCTATGCCTTGATCGGCGCACAGCGGGCGCTGCGCATCCTGGGTGTCTTTGCCCGGCTGGCGATCCGGGACGGCAAGCCGCGCTATCTGGCCTTCATGCCGCGGGTCTGGGCGCATCTGCAGCGCGACCTGGCGCATCCGGCGCTGGCGCCTCTGCGCGCCATGCTGGCGAACGTGCCCGCCCCCGACGCCGCCCTGCGCGAAAGGATCGCCCGATGCCGTCCCTGATGATCTTTGCCGCGGGCCTGGGCACGCGGATGCGTCCGCTGACCGACGACCGGCCGAAACCGTTGATCCAGGTTGCGGGCCGCACCCTGCTGGACCGCGCGGTGGACCTGGGCCGCGACGCGGGCGCCGCACCCATCGTGGTCAACACGCATTACCTGGGCGATCAGATCGAACGGCACCTGGCCGGTCAGGAGGTCGCGATCAGCGCCGAGCCGGACCTGATCCTGGACACCGGCGGCGGGCTGCGCCAGGCGCTGCCCCTGCTGGGACCGGGGCCGGTGATGACGCTGAACCCCGACGTGGTCTGGACCGGGCCGAACGTCCTGTCGGCGCTGATGGCGGCGTGGGACGACCGCATGGACGCGCTGCTGGCGCTGGTGCCGCTGGCGCAGGCCACGGCGCGGCAGGGGGCGGGCGATTTCAGCCTGGATGGCGGACGCCTGCGCCGGCGGGGCGACTATGTCTATGCGGGCGCCCAGATCATCCGCACCGACCGGCTGGCCGAAATCGGCGATGCAGTGTTTTCGCTGAACCGCCTGTGGGATCTGATGATCGCGGGCGGGCGCGCGCATGGGCTGATCCATCCCGGCGGCTGGTGCGACGTGGGCTATCCCGCCGCCATCCCCCTGGCCGAGGCGCTGCTGGATGGCTGAGATGCGCGGTCTTTACGCGCTGCCCCCCGGCGTGGATTTTGCCGACGCCTTCGTGCGGGGCCTGCTGGAGCGGATGGCGGACCAGCCGCCCGAGGCGCTGGCCGGGGTCACCGTCTTCGTCAACGCCGCGTCCACGCGCGGGGCGCTGTATCGGGCCTTCGACAGGGCGGGGCCGCTGCTGCTGCCGCAGATCCGGTCGATCACCGGGGTCGATCCGGGGCCCCTGGTCATGCCGGACCCGCCGGTGCCGCCCTTGGCGCGGCGGCTGGAACTGGCGCGGCTGATCGCGCAGATGCTGGCCCTGCGTCCCGATCTGGGGGCGGGTCATTCGATCCCGGTGCTGGCGCAGTCCCTGTCCCAGCTGATGGTCGAGATGCAGACCGAAGGCCGCGACCTGTCCGACCTGGAGGCGATCGACACCGGCGATCATGCCAGGCACTGGCAGAACGCGCTGGCCTTCCTGCGCATCGCGGCCCAGTTCCACTTGGGCGACCCGTCCCAGGACCGCCCTGCCCGCCAGCGCGCTGCGGCCGAGGCCGCCGCCCGCGACTGGCCGCAGGGCATCGATCTGCCGCAGGGCCCGGTAATCGTCGCAGGGTCGACCGGATCGCACGGGGCGACGCGGTTGTACATGCAGGCGGTCGCGGCGCTGCCCAATGGCGCGGTGGTGCTGCCCGGTTTCGATTTCGACCAGCCCGCCCCGGTCTGGGACGGGCTGGAGCGTGCCGACGATCATCCGCAGGCGCGGTTCGCGCCGCTGATCGCGGAGGCGGGCTATCCGCAGCGCTGGACCGCGGTGCGGCCGCCATCGGACGGGCGCAACCGGCTGATCTCTCTGGCGCTGCGGCCCGCGCCGGTCACCGACCAGTGGATTGCCGAGGGCCCTGCCCTGCCCGACCTGATCGCCGCCACCGCGGATCTGACCCTGATCGAGGCCGACCAGCCCGGCCAGGAGGCCGAGACCATCGCCCTGATCATGCGCGACGCGGCCGAACGCGGCGGCGAACAGGTCACGCTGATCGCGGCCGACAGCGGCCTGATCCGGCGCGTCACCGCGGCGCTGGACCGTTGGCACATCCGCCCCGACGACAGTGCGGGCCGGCCCCTGCCGCTGACCGCGCCGGGCCTGTTCCTGCGCCAGGTGGCCGCGCTGTTCGGTCAGCCGCTGACCATCGACCGGCTGCTGATCCTGCTGAAGCATCCGCTGACCGCGACCGGATCGACCGCGATCGGGCGCAACGACATGCTGCGCGAGACGCGCGAGCTGGAACTGCAGCTGCGCCGGAACGGCCCGGCCTTTCCCGATGCCGCCGCGCTGGCCGATTGGGCGACCAAGGGCGACGGCACGCGCAAGATCTGGGCGGAATGGCTGGCCGCGATGCTGTCGCGCATCACCGCCGTGGCTCGCGACCGGGCACCGCGGCCCCTGCCCCATCGGCTGGCCGACCTGCTGGACCTGGCCCAGGCCCTGGCGGCGGGACCGGATGGCGATGCGGAACGCTCTCAGCTGTGGCAGGACAAGGCCGGGCAGATGGCCCGCGCGGTGCTGGACCATCTGGTGGAACACGCGGCGCTTGGCCCCGACATCGGCCCGGGCGACTTCAGCGCGCTGCTGGTCACCGAACTGCAGGCCAAGGCGGTGCGCGACGATGTCGAGGCGCATCACTGCCTGCGCATCCACGGCCCGCGCGAGGCGCGCCTGCACGGCCACGGCACCGTGATCCTGTCCGGCCTGAACGAAGGGGGCTGGCCGCAGGCCCTGTCGCCCGACCCCTGGCTGTCGCGCCAGATGCGTGCCGCCGCGGGCCTGCCCTTGCCCGAACGCCAGATCGGGCTGGCGGCGCACGACTTTCAGCAGGCCGTCGCCGCCGACCGGGTCTATCTGACCCGCGCGAAACGCGATGCCGAGGCGGAGACCATCCCGTCGCGCTGGCTGAACCGGATGCTGAACCTGATGGGCGGGCTGCCGGATCGCGGCGGTCCAGAGGCGCTGGCCCGGATGCGGGCGCGCGGCGCGGAATGGCTGGCCCTGGCGCAGGCCGTGGCGCGGCCCCCCGCCCCGGTACCCCCGGCGGCGCGCCCCTCGCCCATCCCGCCGCTGCCCCTGTTCCCGGACCTGCCGGTGACGGACGTGTCGCTGCTGATCCGCGACCCCTATGCGGTCTATGCCAAGCGCGTGCTGGGCCTGCGCGCGCTGCCGCCGCTGCGCCCGCAGCCCGACGCGTCGCTGCGCGGCCAGACCCTGCATGCCATCGTCGAGGCGCTGCTGCACAGCCGTCCCACCCCCGACACCCCGCCCGAGGTTCTCAGGGACCGGTTCCTGGCGCTGACCGACCGGGTGCTGGCGGACGAGGTGCCCTGGCCCGCCGCCCGCGCCTTCTGGTCGGCGCGCATCGCGCGGATCGCCGACCGCATCGTCGCGGACGAGCTGACCCGCCTGGCCGAGGGGCGGCCGATGGTCGTGGAGCATCGCGGCAAGGTGCCCGTGGCGGACCTGGGCATCACCCTGACCGCCAAGCCCGACCGGATCGACCTGCTGACCGACAACCGCGTCGTGGTCTATGACTACAAGTCCGGCACGCCGCCGACCGACGCGATGATCCGCCATTTCGACAAGCAGCTGATGCTGGAGGCCGCGATGGCGCGCCGCGGCGGGTTCGACGCGCTTGGCCCTGTGGACGTGGCGGGCCTGCGCTACATCCAGCTGGGCGGAGAGGGCAAGACCCACCCGCGCGAGCATGACGACCTGATCGAGGCCGAGACCTGGGACGGCTTCGTCCGCCTGCTGCGGTCCTATGTGACCGGAGAGGCCGGGTTCACCGCGATGCGTGCGCCCCAAAGCACGTCCTATGCGGGCGATTACGATCACCTGGCGCGGTACGGCGAATGGGCGCTGACCGATGCCGCGGCGCCGCGAAAGGTGGGCGATCATCATGGATGAGGCGACGCTGAACCAGATCGCGGCGGCCGATCCGCTGCGCTCGACCTGGCTGACGGCCAATGCCGGGTCGGGCAAGACCCGCGTGCTGACCGACCGGGTCGCGCGGCTGCTGTTGGCGGGGACGCCGCCCGAACGCATCCTGTGCCTGACCTATACCAAGGCCGCCGCGACCGAGATGCAGAACCGCCTGCTGGCGCGGCTTGGCACCTGGGCGATGCTGCCCGAATCCGCCCTGCGTGCCGAACTGGCCCAGCTGGGCGAGGGGGGTGACCCCGACCTGCCCGCCGCGCGGCGCCTGTTCGCCCGCGCGATCGAGACGCCGGGCGGCCTCAAGGTGCAGACGATCCACAGCTTTTGCGCTGCCGTCCTGCGCCGCTTTCCGCTGGAAGCCGGGGTGCCGATGGGGTTCGCGGAACTGGACGACCGCAGCGCCCGCGCCATGCGCGCCGAGATCATCGAGGCGATGGCCGAGGAATCCCACCCCGCCATCGCGGACCTGACCCGCCTTCAGGGGGGCGACGACCTGGACGGGTTCCTGGCCGGGCTGTCCCTGGCCGATTACGCGGACGCCCCCGACGCGGCGGCGATCTGGGCCGCGCTGGACCTGCCCCCCGGCCTGACGGCGGACAGCCTGCTGGCCGGGGTCTTCACCGGCGGCGAAGGTGATCTGGCCGATGCGATGATTCCGCCGCTGCGGGGCAGTTCCGCCAATGACGTCAAGCTGGCCGAGGCGCTGGCGCAGGTGAACTGGCGCGATCCCGGCATGGACGACCTGTCCCGCCTGTTCGGGTGCCTGCTGTTCGGCGGCAGCGCCAAGGTGCCGTTCGGCGCCAAGACCGGCAAGATCCCGACCAAGGCCATGGCCACCGGCCCCTGCGCCCCCTTCATGGACGATCTGGACGCCCTGATGGAGCGGGTCGAACTGGCCCGCCCGCAGGCGCTGGCCCTGGCGGCGGCGGAACGCACGCTGGCGCTGCACCGGTTCGGGCATGCCTTCGCGGCGCGCATGAACGCGGCCAAGGCGGCGCAGGGCTGGCTGGATTTCGACGACCTGATCGGCCGCACCGCCGCGCTGCTGGAGGAATCCAGCATGGCGCAATGGGTGCTGTGGCGTCTGGACGGCGGCATCGACCATATCCTGGTCGACGAGGCGCAGGACACAAGCCCTGGCCAGTGGCGGGTGATCCGCCGCCTGACCGACGAATTCACCAGCGGCGCCGGCGCACATGACCGGCCCCGCACGCTGTTCGTGGTGGGCGATCCGAAACAGTCGATCTATTCGTTCCAGGGTGCCGACATCACCGTGTTCGAGGCGATGCGCGACCGCTTCGCCGCCGATTTCCAGGCCGTGCAGGCGCCCATGCAGCAGCGCGGGTTGGCCCACAGCTTTCGGTCGTCGCCCGCCGTGCTGGCGCTGGTCGACGCGGTGTTCCAGGGAGAGGCCGCGACGGGCCTGGGCGATCCGCCACGGCACGTGGCCTTCAAGGCGGCCCTGCCCGGCCGCGTGGACATCTGGCCCGCGCTGCCCAAGCCCGACAAGACCGACCCCGAGGACTGGACCCGCCCGGTCGATGCGCCGTCCGAAAACGACGCCGACACGCAGCTGGCCCGCCATGTCGCGATCCAGATCCGTGCGATGCTGGGCAGTCCCATCATCGACGCGAAATCGGGCCAGCCGCGGCCCCTGCATGCGGGCGACATCCAGATCCTGGTCCAGCGGCGCGGCACGCTGTTCGCGGCGCTGATCGCGGCGCTGAAATCGGCGGGCCTGCCGGTGGCGGGGGCCGACCGCCTGCGCCTGGCGGGCGAGCTGGCCGTGCGCGACATCATCGCCACCCTGTCGGTGCTGGCCACGCCCGAGGACGACCTGTCGCTGGCGGCCGCGCTGCGCTCTCCGCTGTTCGGGCTGTCCGAAGACGACCTGTACCGCCTGGCCCATGGCCGACGGTCGCGCGAATACCTGTGGATGCGCCTGCGCGAATCGTCCCACGTGGACGCACAGGCGGTGCTGAACGACCTGGCCGGACAGGCCGACTATCTGCGCCCGCACGACCTGATCGCCCGGCTGCTGACCCGCCATGGCGGCCGCGCCGCCCTGTTGGCCCGCCTTGGTCCCGAGGCCGTGGACGGCATCGACGAGCTGATGTCCCAGGCCCTGGCCTATGAGCAGGTGGAAACCCCGTCCCTGACCGGCTTTCTGGTCTGGCTGGCCCAGGACGAGGTCGAGGTGAAGCGACAGTTGCCCGGTGGCGCGGGCGGTCTGATCCGGGTGATGACGGTGCACGGGTCGAAGGGCCTGGAAAGCCCCGTGGTGATCCTGCCCGAAACCCAGGTCCGCAAGCCCAACAACCGCCAGGCGCTGGTGCGTCTGGACGACATGCCGGTCTGGCGCGGCGCCGCGCCCGAACGCTGCGACGCGGTCGCGATGGCCGTCGCCGAATGGCAGCGGCGGCAGGAGGAGGAGCGGCGGCGCCTGCTGTATGTCGCGATGACGCGGGCCGAAAGCTGGCTGATCGTGGCCGCAGCTGGCGACACGGGCGAGGGGCTGGACAGCTGGCACGCGATGGTCGCCGAAGGCGCGGGCCGCACCGCGCTGACGCGTCAGGACCTGCCGATCGAAGGCGTCGGCACCGGGCTGCGCCTGTCCTGGGGCGACTGGCCGGCAGAGGCCGAAAGCCCAGCCCCCGATGCGGCCGTGCCGGTCGCGGCGCCGGACTGGGCGCTGCGGATGGCCCCGCCCGCGCCTGACTTCGTAGGCCCGGTGACGGCCAGCGGGCTGGGCGGCGCCAAGGTGCTGGCCGGAACCAGCGCGGGCGACCGCGACGCCGCGATGCTGCGCGGCACGCGGCTGCACCTGCTGCTGGAGCATCTGCCCGCCCATCCCGCATCCGGCTGGCCGCGCATCGCCCGTGCGATCCTGTCGGGGGCCGAAGGCGGCCTGCCCGACGCCCCCGACATGGCCGACCTGCTGGACGAGGCCCACGCGGTCCTGTCCGCGCCGGCCCTGACGCAGGTTCTGCAGCCCGGAGAGGGCGCCCGCATCCTGTCCGAGGTCGCGCTGACCGCGCCCGTCGCAGGCCTGGGGACGCTGAACGGGGTGATCGACCGGCTGGTGGTGACCGACGCGCTGATCACGGCCGTCGACTACAAGACCAATGCCGACGTGCCACAGGATGCCGATGCCGTGCCGGAGGGCATCCTGCGGCAGATGGCGGCCTATCGCACGGCGCTGCGGGGCATCTGGCCGGACCGCCCGATCCGCATGGCGGTGCTGTGGACGGCGACGCGCAGCCTGATGACGCTGCCCGATGCGCTGCTGGACCGGGTGATGGCGGGGTTGGTCAAGGCGACCCCTGCCCCTTGACCCGTCCCCATGCGGCCCATACCTGTTGGACAGAACCCGACCTGCCGGCCCGTCCGGCCCATCCCCAAAAGGAGCCCGAACATGGCCACCGTGCATGTGAACGACGCTGAATTCGACGCCGAAGTGCGTCAGGCCGACACCCCCGTGATCGTCGATTTCTGGGCCGAATGGTGCGGTCCGTGCAAGCAGATCGGCCCCGCCCTGGAAGAGCTGTCCGACGAATACGCGGGCAAGGTCAAGATCGTGAAGATCAACGTCGACGAGAACCCCGAACAGGCCGCGGCCCTGGGCGTGCGCGGCATCCCCGCGCTGTTCATGTTCAAGGGCGGAGAGGTTGTGTCGAACCGCATGGGCGCCGCTCCCAAGGCCGCGCTGAAAAGCTGGATCGACGAATCCGTCTGATTCTGACTGATTTGTGCGAAAGGCGGCGGCCCCTCAGACGGGCCAGCCGCCTTTTTTCATGGCCGCCAGCAGGCGGTCGTCGGCATCGGGCGCCATCATGTCCAGGCTGGTGCGGCGCAGGAACCAGTCCAGGAACTTCGCGGTCGGGGGTGCGTGGTCCGCCGCCATCGCCACGGCGCGGTCGGCGCCCAGGTGCCCCGCGTCCAGCGTGACGTGATGATAATCCGACAAGGCAAACAGCACGACCGGCTTGCCCAGGATCAGCCCGTCGAAGCCCACCCCGCTGTTCTGGGTCACGACGAAGGCGCAGTCGCGCAGGCGCGCGCCCGTGTCGCCGCCAATGGTCAGGTTCGGATGATCGCGGGCCAGGCGGTCCAAGGCCGCGCGGTCGGCATCGTCATAGACCTCCTTGGGGTGCAGGGTCGCGATGCAGGGCCGGCCCGTGCGGGCGGCGGCGCGGATCATCTGGACGGGGCTGGCCGACTGAAAGCTGCGCTGGCGGCGGATGTGGCCCTGCAGCGGGATCAGGATGTGATCGCCTCGCACCGGCTCCGGTCCCGGCAGCACGCGGTCGCGCAGGCGGCGGGCAAAGTTGTGCGCGGCACCGTCCTCGATCCGGGCGGGATCGAACGCGGCCTGCGCGATAGGCCAGCGCCAGCGTTCGGCCACCCGCTCCAGCCGCCAGTAGGGATAGTGATAGGCGAGGCGAAAGGTCAGCGCGCGGTCATGGGTCGGACGTTCCATGTTGAACAGCGCATGGCCGGGGCGGTCGGGCGCCTGCGCGCGCGCATCGGGGCCGGACCGCTCGATGCGGATCTGCCAGCCCCGGGGTTCCAGCAGCGCGCGGATGCGGTTCAGGATGCCCAGCTTGCCCGCCTGCGCGGTCTGCAGGACGGGCGGATGCAGATATACGGTCAGCAGCAGATCGCTCATGGCGCGACGCTAGGGGGGGACCGGACGGTTTTCAACGGGTTGCAAGCCGGGCGGGGCGTCCATATCTGCTGCCCCAACGCAGACAGAACGGAGCGCGCAATGGCTGATGACAAGTTTCCCGGCTGGCATGGCACCACGATCCTGGCGGTCCGCCGGGGCGGCAAGGTGGTCGTCGCGGGCGATGGGCAGGTCAGCGTCGGTCCGACCGTGATGAAGGGCAGCGCGCGCAAGGTGCGCCGCCTGACCCCCGGCGGGCGCGACGTGGTCGTGGGCTTTGCCGGATCGACCGCCGATGCCTTCACCCTGCTGGAACGGCTGGAGAAGAAGCTGGAGGCCGCGCCCGGTCAGCTGCAGCGCGCCTGCGTGGATCTGGCCAAGGATTGGCGCATGGACAAGTACCTGCGCAACCTGGAGGCCATGCTGATCGTGACCGACGGGACCGACCTGCTGGTGGTGACCGGTGCGGGCGACGTGCTGGAGCCCGAACATGATGTGGCGGCCATCGGGTCGGGCGGAAACTTTGCCCTGGCCGCGGCGCGGGGCCTGCTGGAGAGCGATCTGGATGCCGAGGCGATCGCGCGCAAGGCAATGCAGATCGCGGCCGACATCTGCGTCTATACCAACGGGCGTCTGACGGTCGAAACCATCGGTTGATGGGTATTTGGACAAAGAAGAAGGGGCGCGCGGTGCACGGCGCCGGACCCCGTGGAGAACGACATGAGTGACCTGACCCCCCGCGAGATCGTGTCCGAACTGGACCGGTTCATCATTGGGCAGAGCGATGCAAAGCGCGCTGTCGCCGTGGCCCTGCGCAACCGCTGGCGCCGCAAGCAGCTGGGCGACGACCTGCGCGACGAGGTGTATCCCAAGAACATCCTGATGATCGGACCGACCGGCGTCGGCAAGACCGAGATCAGCCGCCGCCTGGCCAAGCTGGCCAATGCGCCCTTCATCAAGGTGGAAGCGACCAAGTTCACCGAAGTGGGCTATGTCGGTCGCGATGTCGAACAGATCATCCGCGACCTGACGGACGCCGCCATGATCGACACGCGCGAGCGGATGCGCGAGGCGGTCAAGGCCCGTGCCCACAAGGCCGCCGAGGAGCGTGTCGTCGAGGCGCTGGCCGGCAAGGACGCCCGTGACGGCACCCGCCAGATGTTCCGCGACAAGCTGAAGCGCGGAGAGCTGGACGACACGGTGATCGAGCTGGAGGTGCAGGATAATTCCAACCCGCTTGGCGGGATGGAGGTGCCGGGCCAGCCGGGCCAGCCCTTGGGCGGGATGATGGATCTGTCGGGGCTGATGAAGGTCTTCGGCGGCCGCAAGGTGCGCCGCAAGGTGACGGTGGCGGAGAGCTATGAGCTGCTGATTGCCGAGGAGGCCGACAAGCTGTTGGACGACGACGCGGTCAAGGCGACCGCGCTGGAGGCCGTGCAGCAGAACGGCATCGTCTTCATCGACGAGATCGACAAGGTCTGCGCCCGTGCCGAGGCGCGCGGTGGCGATGTCAGCCGCGAGGGCGTCCAGCGCGACCTGCTGCCGCTGATCGAGGGCACGACGGTCAGCACGAAATACGGCGCGGTCAAGACGGACCATATCCTGTTCATCGCCTCGGGTGCGTTCCATGTGGCCAAGCCGTCGGACCTGCTGCCCGAGTTGCAGGGCCGCCTGCCGATCCGGGTCGAACTGCGCGCCCTGACCGAGGAGGATTTCATCCGCATCCTGACCGAGACCGACAACGCCCTGACGCGCCAGTACACCGCGCTGATGCAGACCGAGGGCGTGACCGTCGATTTCACCCAGGACGGCATCGCGTCCCTGGCCCGCATCGCGGCCGAGGTGAACGCATCCGTGGAGAACATCGGGGCACGCCGGTTGTACACCGTGATCGAGCGGGTGTTCGAGGAGCTGTCCTTCACCGCCCCGGACCGCAGCGGCCAGTCGGTCAGCGTCGATGCCGATTTCGTGGAACGCCATCTGGGCGATCTGTCGCGGTCGACCGACCTGTCGCGCTACGTGCTGTGAACGGGGGAACCTGCGGCCAGCCTGTGGTGTTGGCTGGCTGAACACAACAGGGGACGGATCACATGGGTTGGCTTTTCAGCGTCATCATCTTTGCACTGGATGTCTGGGCGATCGCGCAGATCATCAACACCAATGCCAGCAACAAGTCCAAGATCCTGTGGATCCTGCTGATCGTGATCCTGCCGGTGGTCGGCCTGATCATCTGGTACTTTGCCGGACCCAAGTCCAACGTCAGGCTTTGACGCGACCACACTGACCTGACGCCAGCGCCCCCCGATTTCGGGGGGCGTCCTTCATTGCGGCCTGCGCAGATAGACGTAATAGGCGCCGTCGCCGCCATGACGGAAATGCGCGGCCGTCACCTGCTGGACCACCGCCGCCAGGGGAGGGCTGTGCAGCCAATAGGGCACTTGATGGCGCAGCGCGCCGGGCCGCGTCGGCAGCGGGCCGTGATCGCCCCGCCCCTTGCCCGTGATGACCAGCACCAGCCGCAGCCCTGACGCATGGCAGGACAGGATGAACCGCAGCAGTTCCGGTCCCGCCGCGGCCAGCGTCAGCCCGTGCAGGTCCAGGCGGGCCTCGGGGCGCAGCTTGCCCTGGCTCATCTTGCGATGGGTGCGGGCATCCATCCGCAGCCCGGCTTGGGCCAGCCGTTCGGCCGGGGTCTGAGGGCGCGCGACGACGGGGGTGGCGGGCTTGGCCGCCTGACCGATGCGGAACCGGGGCATCGCCTGCGGCTGCGGCGGTGCGGCGGCCGGGGCGACCGCGGGCGGTGCGACGAATGCGGAAAAGGCCGCCAGATCGGCGGCCTGTCCTTTGCGCTTGGGGTCAAGCGGCTCTGCGGTTCGGGCGACGCGGGACCACAGGTCCCGGTCTTCGGGCGTCAGGCCCCTGCGCCGGCGCATCAGCTTGTCGCGACAAGCTGCCAGTTCGGATCGTCCTGGCCCATGCGGCGCGCAAAGGTCCAGGTGTCCTTCTGCTTGCGCGAAGCCTTGGGATCGCCATCGATCACCGTGCCGTCGGCGTCGCGGGTCGCGGCGATCAGCTCTCCGACGAATCGGATCGAGATCTCGGCCAGACCGGTCGCGGGGTCGAACTCGGCCGCGGCCAGCTTGGTGTCGCGGGTACCCAGATAGGTCGCCTCGACCGTCTGGCCGTTGGCCACGCGCTGGTCGATCACCGACTGGAACGCCTCTGCCACGGGATCGGACAGGAACGGGCGCACCTCGGTCAGATCGCCCCGTTCGAAGGCCATCAGGATCATCTCATAGGCGCTGCGGGCACCGCCCAGGAAATCGCGCAGCCCGAACGACGGTTCGACCCGTTTCATCGCGGCCAACGCCTTGGCCGCGGCACCGCCGGCCTCGGCATGGTCCAGGATGTCGTGATCGACCTCGTCGGCAGACCCCTCGATCACCTCGAAACGGGCGGGCGTGGTGCTGGCCGTCGGCTGGTCGACCTGCGGCGGCTCAAAGCCGTCACGCGTCCCCAGCACGTTTTTCAGCCGTAGGATCAGGAAGATCGCGATCCCGGCAAGGACGATCAGCTGAAGAAGCGGGTTGGACATGCAGGCAACCTCTGGGTCATAACGGGTCGTTGGTATCGGGCGGTCTGTGCATTATGTAGGGAGTGCCTTGGCGCAAGTCCAGTTTCCGCGCCGGCAGGAAGGGGAATTCACATGCGGCTGATCGCCATGTTTCTGGTGGTGCCGATCATCGAGATCGCGCTGTTCATCCAGGTCGGGGGCCTGATCGGCCTGTGGCCCACGCTGGCGCTGGTGCTGCTGTCGGCGGTGGCCGGCGTCGCCATCATGCGCAGCCAGGGTGCGCGGGCCGGCATGCAGATCCAGCGCAGCCTGGCCGAGATGCGCGATCCGTCACGCCCGCTGGCGCATGGCGCGATGATCATCGCCGCGGGCCTGCTGCTGCTGCTGCCGGGGTTCTTCAGCGATGCCTTGGGTCTGCTGCTGTTGATCCCCGCGGTCCGGACGATGCTGATGGCGCAGCTTGCGCGCCGCGTGCGGGCATCACGGGTCCAGATGCATGCTGCGACGATGCGCCGCGACCCGCATCGCCCGCCCTATGACAAGGGCGTGATCGACGGCGAATTCGTCGTGGCAGACGAGGACGACCGCCGTCCGCCCGTCGATCTGCCGCTGGACACCGACGACACGGGCCCTTCGCGGCCGGGACGCGGGTCGGGCTGGACCCGGCATTGAGGGCAGGCGGCCGGCCTGCTACAAGCTGGGACAAATCCGCATCACAAAGGTAGGACCATGGCCGAAGAAACCCCGCAGAACGGCGCACAGCCCGCAGCAGCGGCACAGCCGCGCATGCAGATCATGGCACAGTTCATCCGCGACCTGTCCTTTGAGAACGCCGTGGCCCAGAAGGGCGCACCCCAGGGCGAGGTCCAGCCCGAGATCACCGTCCAGGTCAGCCTGGACGCCCGCAAGCGCGGCAGCGACACCCAGTTCGAGGTGATCACCAAGTACCGCGTCACCTCGACCAACAAGGGCGACGGCGCGACGCTGTTCCTGGCAGAGCTGGACTATGGCGGGGTGTTCCAGATCGAGGGCGTGCCGCAGGATCAGCTGCACCCCTTCCTGATGATCGAATGCCCGCGGATGCTGTTCCCCTATGTGCGTCGCATCATCTCGGACATGACCCGCGACGGGGGATTCCCGGCGTTCAACATGGACCCGGTCGATTTCGTGGCGCTGTATCGCCAGGAACTGGCGCGCCGCGCCCAGACCGCGCAGGCGGCACCCGCCGATCAGCGCCTGTCCTGAAGGCCCGATGGCCAAGCCCGCATCGCGTGCCTGGCAGCGGATGCTGTCGGGCCGCAGGCTGGACCTGCTGGACCCGACGCCCTTCGACATTGAGATCGAGGACATCGCCCACGGTCTGGCCTTCGTCGCGCGCTGGAACGGCCAGACGCGCGGCGACTGGCCCTATTCGGTGGCCGAACATTCGCTGCTGGTGGAACAGATCTTCGACGGGCTGAACCCCGGCGGCGATCCCTGTTGGCGGCTGGCGGCCCTGCTGCATGATGCGCCGGAATACGTGATCGGGGACATGATCTCTCCGGTCAAGGCGGCATTGGGGCGGGAATACAGGGCGATGGATGAACGGCTGGCCTCGGCCATCCACCGTCGGTTCGGCCTGCCCGCGACGCTGCCCGTGGCGGTCAAGCGGCGCATCAAGGCCGCCGACCGCGTGTCCGCCCGCCTGGAGGCCGTGACCATCGCAGGCTTTGCCCTGCCCGAGGCGCGGCGTCTTTTCCCCGTCCCCGAGGCGCAGATGCTGCCAGACCTGCAGATCACCCTGCGCCCGCCCGCCCAGACACGGGCCGCGTATCTTGAACAGTTCGCACAGCTGATCGCCCTGATCGACAAGATACGCTGAAACGCAAAAGGGGGCCGCAAAGGCCCCCTGTCGATCACGTCGGCGATGCGTGGATCAGATCAGCAGATCGTCCAGCTCCTTACCGCTTTCCAGGCTTTCCTGCACCCAGCGCGGTTTGCGGCCGCGACCCGTCCAGGTCATCGTCGGGTCCTGCGGGTTGGCGTATTTCGGGGCGACGGTCCCGGACTTGCGCGTCTTGGCGCCGGTCAGCTCGGACAGGTTGAAGCCATGCTCGCGCGCGGCTTCCTCGATGGCCGTCAGGGCTTCGCGCCGCTTGCGGTCCTCATAGGAGTTGATCGCGCGATCCAGCTTAGTCCGCAGGTCGCGCATTTCCTTGAGGGACATGGTGTCGAAATCGATGCTCATTGGTTCCGGTTTCTATATAGGGAATGTTAATCCCCATCCAATATAGACCGTTTTTTTAAACGTTCAATATATTTAAATCGTCACCGTGGTCCGCGTTTTGCCAGAATACGCTGCAATGTCCGGCGATGCATATGCAATCGGCGCGCGGTTTCACTGACATTACGCTCGCATTGCTCATAGACGCGCTGAATATGTTCCCACCGCACGCGATCCGCGGACATCGGGTTTTCCGGTGGCGGCGGCAGCAATTCACCGCTGGAGAGCAATGCGGATGTCACGTCATTCGCGTCGGCAGGCTTTGCCAGATAATCTGTGGCACCCATCTTCACCGCGGCAACGGCCGTGGCGATGGCGCCGTATCCGGTCAGGACGATGATGCGGGCATCGGCGCGCCGTTCACGCAGCGCCTCGACCACGTCAAGGCCGTTCCCGTCCTCCAGACGCAGGTCCACGACCGCATAGGCGGGCGCACGACGTTCGATCAGGCGCATCGCACCGGCCACGGTCAGCGAGGTTTCCGGCTGAAACCCGCGCTTTTCCATCGCGCGCGCCAGGCGGGTCACGAAGATCTCGTCATCGTCGACCAGCAGCAGCGAGGCGTCGGGGCCGATTTGTGCGTTCAACTGATCCATCTGTTGGCCTTTTCACGGAATTTAACGGCAAATGGGAAGTCGCGCGGGCAATATCAAACCCCATGCGACAAACTGCCTTATGCAGAGGCATCGGCATAACAGGCGACGGTCTCGGCAATCTGTTCGGGGGTGGTTTCGCGGGAAAAGAATTCGACCGTCTTTCCGCCGGGCATCACCAGATAGGTATTTGTCATGTGATCGACCAGATAATATTCCTGATCCTCTTCGTCATTCAGCTTGAAGTAATTGCGCCAGCCCTTGTTTACGGCGGCAATCTCCTCGTCGCTGCCGGTCAGGCCGATCATGCGGTCGGAAAACAATTCGGTATAGTCCGCCAGAACCTTGGGGGTGTCGCGGCGGGGATCGACGGTGACAAAGACGGTCTGCACATCCTCTCCGGCCTCAGTCAGCAGGGCCTCGGCCTCGGCGTTGCGGGCGCTGTCCAGAGGGCAGACGTCGGGGCAGAAGGTATAGCCGAAATAGAGAAGCGTCGGCTTGTCGAAGACATCCTGGTCGGTGACACGCTGGCCGTCGTCGCGCGTCAGGGTGAAGGGTGTGCCAAAGGCGTCCATGCCCCCCGCGACGCTGCTGCTGCTGCATTGCGCGAACTGGTCGTCGCCCGGACGCATGGTCAGGAACAGCGCCCCGCCCGCCAGCACGCCGATGGCGGCCGCAGTGCCGATCAGCAGGATTTTCCGGTCCGTCATTGGCGGGCCTCCTTCGCGTGTCAAATGCCCGCATTGATCGTCCATCGGCGCGCGGGTATCAAGATCGGGCAATGTCGCAGCAAGGGTCGACGATGTCCACATCCACAGCCCCCGACGACATCGCCGATCCCGACCTGCACCAGGCCATGTCGCGGCCGATCGACACCCCCAAGGCCGAACCGATCCGCATGCGCACGCTGGTGCTGTTGCGCTGGTTCGCCATCGGCGGGCAGATGGCCGCGGTCATCGTCGCGTGGATGATGGGCATCGGCTTCGTCAAGACGCCGATCATCCTGCTGATCGCGGCATCGATCACCATGAACCTGTGGCTGTTTTTGCGCCCGCACAAACGGACCTCTCCGGGGCGCGCGGTGCGGCAGCTGTCCTTCGACCTGGTCCAGATCTCGACGCTGATGGCGCTGACCGGGGGGATGGCCAATCCCTTCGCGCTGCTGGTGCTGGCGCCGGTCACGATCGCGGCCGCCTCGCTGAACGCGCGGCAGGTGCTGGCCCTGGGGCTGGCCACGGTGGCGCTGATCTCGGTTGCGGCGGTCTTCGGGCTGCCGCTGCGCGATCCGGACGGCCAGATCCTGCGGATGGAGCCGATCCTGGCGGTCGGCCACTGGGTCGCGCTGGTCATCGGCGTGGTGTTCTTTGCGGGTTACGCGCATCGGGTGACGGCGGAACTGTCGGACACCTCGGGCGCGCTGTTCGCGACGCAAATGGCCCTGTCGCGCGAACAGCGTCTGCAGCATCTGGGCGGCGTCGTGGCGGCCGCCGCGCACGAGATGGGCACCCCCCTGGCCACCATAAAGCTGATTGCCGGCGAACTGGCGGACGAGTTGCGCGACCGCCCCGACCTGCATGCCGACGCCATCGCCCTGCGCGACAGCGCTGACCGCTGCGCGGCGATCCTGCGCAGCATGGGGCGCGCGGGCAAGGACGACCTGCACATGCGCGCGGCCCCGCTACGCGCCGTGCTGGAGGACGCCGCCCAGCCCCACATGGACCGCGGCCCCCTGATCGAGATCCATGCCGAAGGCCCGGTGATCCACCGCGATCCGGCCATCATCCACGCGCTGCGCAACCTGATCCAGAACGCCGTCGATTTTGCAGAAAGCCGCGTCGTGATCGAGACCCAGGTGACCCAGGGCGCGCTGGTCGTCACGGTGCGCGACGACGGACCGGGCTATCCGCCGCACCTGCTGTCGCGGATCGGCGACCCCTATCTGACCCGGCGCGCCGAGGCGCAGCGCGGCAGCTACGAAGGGATGGGCCTGGGCCTGTTCATTGCCAAGACCCTTCTGGAACGGTCGGGCGCGCGGCTGACCTTTGCCAATGGCGGGCCGGGTGCCATGGTGTCGGTGCGCTGGCCGCTGGACCGCATCCGCGCCCAGGACCGGATCGCGCTGGCCCACAATCCGACCTTCGACGCCTGAGTTTCTTAACGCCCTGTTAATCAAGCCCGGATTATGGTCCCATCGAACGGAAGGGGGCGTCGGCAGTGGACATTCAGGGTGCAGGTCTTGTGGCGATGGCGGTCCTGTGCGGGACGGCGTCGGTTCTTCTGGCGGTGGCGGTGATCCGGGTCTGGGACCGCCGACAACCGGGCCAAGGCCGCGCGGCACGGGCCGGGCACGCGCTGGACGGCAAGGTGCAGCCAATGGTGTTCCTGTTCCGCGCCGCGCGCCTGGTCGACGCGACCGCGCCGGCCCGCGCGCTGCTGGACCGGATGGGCGCGCCGGATGACGACTGGCTGCGCCTGATGCGCTGGATCGGACCGCGCTTTCCCGACGCGCCCGACCGCCTGCCCATGCTGCCCCGCCTTGGTCGGATCGAGCTGGTGGGCCAGCAGGGGCGGGGCAGCGCGACCCTGCGCCTTGTGGCCGAGGATCTGGGCGACCGGCTGTGGCGCGTCAGCGTCACCGATCCGGGTGCCGAACATGCGGGCATCGTGGTCGATTCGATGTCCCTGCAGGCGATGGAGGAGGAGCTGGACCTGCTGCGCGGCGCGCTGGACCAGACGCCGATGCTGGTCTGGCGCCTGGATGAGGAGGACCGCGTGACCTGGGCCAACGCCGCCTATCTGCGCCGTGCCGAGGCCCGGTCCGACGAGGCGCTTGGTTGGCCCCTGCCCCGCCTGCTGGACGCGCCGCGCCCCGTGCCGGGTGCAGGCACCGCCACCCGCCGCGCCGGACTGGAGGATCAGGGCGCGGTGTCCTGGTACGACTGCCACAGCCACCACATGGGCGACGAGGTGATGATGTTCGCCCTGCCCGCGGACGCCGCCGTGCGCGCTGAACGCAGCCTGCGCGATTTCGTCCAGACCCTGACCAAGACATTCGCCGACCTGCCGATCGGGCTGGCGATCTTTGACCAGGGCCGGAACCTGCAGCTGTTCAACCCGGCGCTGATCGACCTGACGAACCTGCCGACGGGCTTCCTGACCGCGCGGCCGTCGCTGTTCGATTTCCTGGACCAGCTGCGCGAACAGCGCATGGTGCCCGAACCCAAGGACTATCGCAGCTGGCGACAGCACATGGCCAATCTGGAAAGCGCCGCCGCCAACGGCCACCACGTCGAGACATGGTCCCTGCCGGGCGGGCAGACCTATCGCGTCACCGGCCGCCCCCATCCTGACGGCGCGGTGGCCTTCCTGTTCGAGAACATCACGTCTGAAATGTCGCTGACCCGCGAATTCCGGGCAGAGCTGCTGCTGGGCGCGCATGTCCTGGACGGGCTGGAGGACGGGCTGGTGGTCTTTTCGGACGCAGGCCAACTGGTCCTGTCGAACCAGGCCTATCGCAGCTTGTGGGGCGCGCCGCCCGAAAGCCTGGCGGATGCCATCGCCACCTGGGAGGCCGCGGCCCCCGCCGGGCGGGGCCTTGCGGCGCTGCGCGACGCGCTGAACCATGCCGATGCGCCGCGGGCCAGCGGCGCGATGGCCGGCCCCCAGGGCCAGCTGCTGGGCTGGACCGTCACCATCCTGTCGGGCGGGCGGCGGATGCTGCGTTTCGGCATCGCCTCGGGACAGGTGATGTCCCAGGGCCTGCCCCAAGACACGCGCCCCCTGTCCAGCGCGATCGGCGCCGACTGATCAGTAGTCGCGTTCGAAGAACACCCCAAGCGAGCTGCCCCCGTCGCTGCCCACCGATCCCCGCGCCCGCAGCGACTGCGTGATATCCAGGTTCAGGTTGATCGACGACCGCCCCCCCTCGCCCACCGAGACGTCGGTATAGACGTTCTCGGACAGATAGCGTCCGGCACGCAGTTCGATGTTGCCCTCGTCGTCGGTCGTCAGGTCCAGGTCGTCCAGGCCCGCGCTTTCGCGCAGGTTGCTGATGATCCCGTCACCGCCGCGCCCGGCCAGCACCGCGATGGCATTGGCCAGCTGTGCCGCCTGAAGCGGGCTGATGCTGTCCAGCCCCCGCCCGAACAGCAGCTGGGACAGCACCTCCTCCTGCGGCAGTTCCGGAGAGGATTCGAAGCTGATGTCGGGGTCGCGGACCTCTCCGTCGATGATGATGCGGGTGGTGATCTCGTCGCGCTCGGTCTCGGCGACCAGGCGGATGACGGGGATCAGGCTGCCCTGCAGCTCGACCAGACCCTCGGTCAGGTTGAAGCGGCTGCCCAGCAGGTCGACCCGACCGCGGATCAGCTGCAGGTTGCCGATGGGGATCGCGTTGCGGGCGGTGCCCTGGATGCGGAAGCCGCCGCCCAGTTCCGCGTCGATCCCGCGGCCGCGGATGAACACCCGGTTGGGCGCGTTGATGACCAGGTCCAGCGCCGGCGGCCGTCCCGGCGTGGCCGGCGGCCCCGACATGCCCGCGTCGCGCGAGGCCTGGCTGGGATAGGGCTCCAGCCCGGCCTTGGCGCGCGTGGCGCGGACCGGCGGGCGCTGGTTGCCGACATGGGTGATGTCGGGGATCGCCCGTGCACCGCCCAGGCCGGTCGAGGGGATTCGGATCTCGGTCTCACCCAGGTCGATGCGGCCGGACAGGGTCTGGCCGGTCGCGGCCGTTCCGCTGAAGCGGACCTGCCCGTCGATGATCGTCTGGTACAGGTTCGGGTCGCGCAGCACGACCTGCGCCAGCGCGACCGAGATGTCGGTCGCCCCGTTCGTCAGGTCCACCGGCCCGGACAGCGTCACCCGCCCCCCGGCCGAGACATTGGCCGCCCCGTCGATCTGCAGCCGCCCCGACTGGAACCCGGCGGTGACGTCGATCCCGTCCAGCCGCACGCCCAGGCCCGGATCGGCCAGCTGGCCGTTGGTCAGCCGCACCTGTCCCGACACCGCCTGCAGAGACGGGGCGCCCTGGACACGCAGGTTGATCGCCAGCGGGCCCGACACGCTGCGGGTCCGCAGGGTCGTGTTGGCCAGCGCGGAATCCGCGCTGCCATTGACGCCCAGATCGACGGTCGATCCGTCGCGGGCGGCGGTGCCCGCGATGCGCAGGTCGGTGCTGCCCGGCGCGGTGGCGCGCAGGTCGACCGCAAAGGACGGGCCCTCCTCGCGCACGGTTCCCGTCACCGCGACGGCGCCTGGAAACTCGGGGACGATCAGTCCCAGATCGGCCAGCCGCGCGTTCAGGTTGATGCCCGTCTCGGGCGCCCCGTCCGCGGTCACCTGCAGTTGCGGGTTGGTCACGTTCAGCCGCTGGACCGAGATGCCCTGCGCCCCCTGGCTGGCGGCCACATCGAACCGGGTCTGCCCCGCCAGGATCGGATCGATCCGCGGCTGGCCCAGGGACAGGCCGCTGGCGGTTCCGGTGGTCTCGATCCGGCGCGTGGTGCCGTCATCGGTCAGCCGCGCGTCGGCCTGGACCGCGCCGCTGATGCCGTTGCCCAGGAATCGCAGATCGCCCGCGTTCAGCGTGGCCGCGACATCGGTCGCCCCGGCGCCGACCTGGCCCGTGGCATTGGCCGACAGGCGCGGGTTCTCGACCTGCGCGGTGTCGATGGTGAAGATGCCGCCCTGTTCGGTGCCGGTCACGGACAGCCGCGTCTCGCCCGCAAGGGCGCCGTCCACCTGCGCCTGACCGAAGGACAGGTCGCGCCCGGTCCCGGTCACGGCCAGCCTGCGGATGCCGTCGCCGGCCTCGGCAAAGCTGCCCTGCGCCTGCAGGCTGCCGCGCCATCCCGGCCCGAAGGGCGCCAACGACGCGACGTTCACGTCGCCGGTCAGATCAGTGACGCCCGGACCATAGGTCCCCTGCACCACCGCGCGCATCTGGTCATTGGTCAGCCGGCCCTCGGTGATCGTCACGACCCCGTCGCGTTCCGACGCCTGCAGCGCCAGCTGGGTCGTCCCGGTCAGCGCGCCATCCGCCCCCGTCGCGCCCAGGGACAAGTCCTGTCCGCTGCCGGTGACGTCGATCAGCCGTGCGCCATCCTCCTCGCGCAGCGTGGCGCGGGCCTGAAATCCGCCCGCCCAATCGGCGCGGATCGAGGACAGGTCAACGACCGCCACCTGCGCGACGGCGTCCAGCGCGCCCTGGGCAAAGCTGCCCTGCGCATCCGCGCTCAGCTGCGGGTTGGCCAGCCGGAAATCCTCCAGCTGAAAGCCCTGCGCCGTCTGCAGCGCGCTGGCGGTCAGCTCGGTCTGCCCGCTCAGCGCATTGTCCAGCGCCTCGATGCCGATGCGCAGATCCTGGGCCTGCCCGTTCAGGGTCAGGCGGCGCTGGTTCTGCGGTCCGGTGACCTCGGCCGTGGCCTCCAGCGACCCGCCCAGTTCGGGGCCGGCATCCGCCAGCGACGGCATGGACACCTGCGCGCGCAGATTGCTGGAGGTCGAGTTGATCAGGCCCTGCGCGGTCGCGGTCAGGCGGCTGGCGTTGACGCGGAAATCCTCGACCTCAAGTCCCAGCTCGTCGCGGCGCGCCTGCAGCAGGATCGTGGATTCGCCGTCCAGCAGCCGGTCCAGTTGCGGCTGGTCCAGCGCGATGTCGCGACCCGACACGCGCGCGTCGATGTCGAAGCTGCGGTTCAGCAGGACATAATAGCCCTCGACCGTGGCATCCGCGCTGCCGGTCAGCGGCCGGCCCGCGACGCCCGACAGGCGCGTCAGGTCGGTATACCGGGCACCCGCATCCACCGACAGCGTGATGCCGCTGCCCAGGCCCGAGACTAGGAAGTTGCCATCCAGACCGTAATCCGCGCCGCGGACCCGCAGGTTGGTGATGTCGACCGCGTTGCCAGGGGTAAAGTTGAACCCGGTCCGCCCCTCGATCTGCGGGCCCACGGCCTCGGCCAGGGACGCGTCGTCGAAATCCAGATCACGGGCGGCAAAGTCGATGGCGCCGATGACCTCGGACAGGGCCCCCTCGTCCAGGAAGATCTGGCCGCGCCCGGCCAGGTCCAGCGCGCCAAGCGCCACCCCGTCCAGGTTCAGCGCGCCGATGCCACCGTCCAGGCGCCAGCCGTCGCTTTGCGCCGCGTCATAGTCAAAGGTCAGCCGCCCGGAATCCACCGTCGCCCCCTCGCCCGCGAAGGGCAGCGGGACGGGCACCTGCGGGGCGCCCGCGTCGCGGCCCAGCATCACCTGCAGATTGGCCTGCTGGGGCGCGGACTGGTCGTTCGTCGACAGCGACCCGGCAATGCGCAGCGCCTCGGTGCGGATGTCCAGACGCGGAATGTCCAGGCGGCCGGTCTCGGCCCGCCAGCCTTCGGCCAGCAGCTGGGTGTCCTGCCCAAAGAAGGCCCGGTCCTGCGGGCGCAGCAGCGACGCGACATCGCCGCCCAGCTGGAACCGGAATCCGGTGCCGGGGGTGCCGTCGGCGCCGGTCTGGCCGTTGGCGCTGACCTTTCCGGTGATGCGGGGCTGGCCGTTCGTGGCCAGACGGATGTCGGCGGCGAAATCGCGGATCTGGCCCTCGCCGCTGATCTGAGCGGTCAGGGCGGGCTTGTCATAGATGCCGACAAGGTTGGCCAGCAGGCCGTCGGCGGCCTCGTCCAGGCCCAGGTTCAGGCGTAGGATCTGCGTCTCGTTGGCATAGCCCGCGTCCAGCACGAACTGGCCGCGCGGGCCGTCCAGGCGGTCGACGGTCAGCTGGGCCGTGCCCTCGCCCCCCTCAAGGCTGATGCCGCCCGAGATGCTCAGCGCGGCCTCGACCCCGATCACCGGTTCGCCCAGCATCACGCGGTCGGCGCGGATCTGTTCGATGTTCAGCGACACGGGCAGTTCGGGCAGCGCAAAGACCGGCGCCTCGGCCTGCACGGCCGGTTCGTCCGACTGTGGCAGGCGGGGCAGCAGGATCTCGTCGGCGGACAGCTCCGCGATCTCGATCCGGCGGCGCAGCAGGGCGCTGCGGTTCCACTGGATCGCGCCGTTGCGCAGGGTCAGATAGGCGCCGTCCTCGTCCGAGATGCGCAGTTCGGTGAAGGTTGCGCGCGAGGACAGCGCGCCCTGGAACCCCTCGATCACCACCTGGCGCCCCTCTCCGGACAGGTTGCTTTCCAGCAGTCCGGTCAGAAATCCGCGGTCGCTGTCGGCCTCGGCGCTGATCTCGGCGGCGCTTTGGCCCAGCACGGCCATCGGGAACAGGACGACAAAGGCGGTGATCCAGAACTTGCGCATCAGAATGCCTGCCCCAATCCAAGGTAAAGTTGCACGCCGTTTCCGGTGTCGCCGCTGACCGGCCCGGCCACGTCGAACCGCAACGGCCCGATCGGCGTGTCATAGCGCACGCCCAGACCGGCGCCCGCGTGATCGTCGCCCTCGCCGCCGAAGGCGTCGCCCGTCCAGACCTGGCCGTAATCGGCAAAGGCCACGACGCCGATCTTCTCGCGCACCTGGACGCGGAATTCGGCCGTGGCGCTGGCGACCGACAGGCCGCCGGTCTTGATCGGGCCGTCCGGGCCCGCGATCTCCTCAACCCCCAGGGACTGATAGGGATGGCCGCGCACCGTGCCGCCCCCGCCCGAGAAGAACAGATAGTTGCGCGGCGTCGTGGCAAGCTCGCTGCCAAAGACCGATCCGGCCCGCGCCCGGCCCGCCAGGGTGAACCGGTCATCGGCGCCGAACGACCGGAAGGCCCGCCCCTCGGCCAGGGCGCGCATGCCGGAACTGGTATCCTCGAATCCGGCAAAGGGCGTCACCTCGGCGGACAGATAGAAGCCGCGCTTGGCGTTGTTCTGATCCTCGCGGCGGTCCCAGATCACGTCCATCGGCAGGGCCAGGACCTTGAAGTCGGTGCGCCCGTTGGCGTCGAAGACGCGCGAGTACTGGTATTCCAGCGCCGCGTCGGCGGTCAGGCGATCGCTGAAGATGTGGTTCAGACCAAAACCCAACGTCGCCAGGTCCTCGTCGTAATCCTCCTCGCGCATCTGGGCCACCTCGGCCTCGACATAGGCGGTGGTGTCGGGGGTGATCGTAGCGGGGCGTTCCAGACGGATCGTCAGCTCGTCGTCGCGGTCGCTGGTCTCGGATCCGATGTCCTTGATCCGCCCGTCGATGCGCAGACGCTCGCCCCCGCCCAGCAGGTTGCGGTGCATCCAATAGGCCGACACCAGCGCCCCGTCCGTGGTCGAGATCTCGGCGCCGGCCCCGATGCGCCGGGGGGGCTGTTCGACCACGGCCAGGTCCACGTCCAGCGTGTTGCCGGGGCTCAGCGTCTCTGCCTCCTGCAGGGTGATCGCCGAGAACACGCCGGTGCGGCGCAGGCGCTGGCGTACGGTGTCCAGTTCCTGGGGGTCGAAGCGCTCTCCCTCGGGGAAGCCGGCGATCTTGCGCAGGCGGCGTTCGTTCAGGCGCTGGTTGCCGCTGATGGACATGCGCCCGAAGGTGACGGCCGGGCCGGGTGACAGGGCGATGCGGCTGTCGACCTGATCGGCGTCGTGATCGGCCACGATCTGCTGGTCGGCCACATCGGCCTTGGCATGGCCATAGGCGCGCCAGCCGTCCACACCCGCCAGGGCCGTGCTGCGCATGACGCCGGTGCCCGCGATCTCGCCCGTGGCGTATTCGTCCGGGATCTCGGTGCCGGGGGCCATCGGGGCCATCTGGGCGCGCGAGAAGCGGAAGACAGGGCCGGGATCGACGGTCACGACGACACGGGACACCTGGGCGGGCGCGTCCAGGGGCGCCACCTCGGCGGCCTCGACCCCGTCCAGGGTGATGGTCACGGCGCCATCGTAGAACCCCTGATCGTACAGCAGGCCCAGGATGCGGGCGTAATCGCCGCGCGCGGCTGCCAGCACGTCCTGTCCGGTGGTGCGATCCTCGTTCAGCGCGCCGGTCAGCAGCAGCGACTGGCGGATCTGGCGGGTCAGCCCCTCGTCCCCGCCGGCGACCTGCACGTCCAGCGCGACGGGCCCCTCGGATTCGCTGCTGCCGCCGAACAGGCCCGAGAACGGAGAGCTGCTTTGCGCCATCGCGGCACCCGCCACGCCAAGCGCCGTCCCTGCCACCAGGATCGCCCTAAGATATGCCCGCATCGCCTGCCCCGTCTTTTTGCTTGCGGCAATTCAAACAGGATCGACGGGGCGAATCCAGCAATCTTTGGGGATTTTCCCGGATTGGCAGTTAACCTTTGCGGGACCGGCGAAGCCTAGCCCAGGGCCGCCAGGCAGCCGTGCAGCGCCGCCATATCGTCGCGGATCAGAAAGACCGGCGTGTTTTCAGGGATATGGCGCATGTGGCTTTCCGCCAGGAAGGCCGGTTCGAACAGCGCCATCCGGTCGGCGATGCTGCGGCCCACGCTGCCGGCCAGGAACAGCCCCTCCAGCGGCATGAAGCGCAGCGACAGTTCGCGGCACAACAGCCCGACCAGTTCGGCGAACAGGTCATAGGTCGCGACGGCCGCCGGATCCCCCGCCTCGGCGGCGCGGGCGACGTCCTCGCTGCGCATGGGGGCGGTGCCGGTCATCGCGGCGTGCAGGCGCGACAGGCCGCGGCCCGCGAACGTCTCCTCGGTCGAGAAGAAGCCGGCCGCGGCGGCGGTGCCGACGCGGTCCTGAAGGCGGGCCATGATGTTGGCGGGCAGATGGGTGTGCCCCTCCTCGGCCTCGAGGACGGTGATCGCGCCGCCGGGCAGCACGCGCACCGCGCAGACGTTGAAGCCGGTGCCCAGGCCCACGACCAGCGCCTGCCCGTTGCGGGCGCGGGTCACAGGGGCCGCGCGCAGCGTGCCCAGCTGTTCGCCCGCCAGCGACGGGGTGGAATAGCCAAGCGCCGACAGGTCGTTGATCAGCCGCACCTGGTCGGCATCGGTCAGCCGCGCCAGGTTGTCCTCGTCAAAGGACCAGTCGCGGTTGGTCAGCCGCGCGCGTCCGCCGCTGACCGGTCCCGCCACGGCGATGCACATGGACGAGATGTTGGGCTGGTGCTGTTCCGCCATGAACTGGCGCACCACGTCGTCGAAGCTGGCAAAGTCGTCGCCCTTGAAGCGGGTGACCGTGCCGGCGTCGATGGACCCGTTGCGCGCGATCGCCATCCGCGCATTGGTTCCGCCCACATCGCCCAGAAGCATCGCCATGCTGTCACCCCTTCTCAGTTCAGCCGTTCCCCGTCCTTAGGCGAGAAGTACGACACTTTCGAGAGGTCGAATGCCAGCGGAAACGGCTGGCGCGCCCGGACGGCGCTTTCCGCGCGCAGCCGCGCGGTGACCGCCTTGCCGCCCAGATGGGTGACGGCGAAGGTGTCGGCACCCGCCGGTTCGACGATCTCGATCATCACGTCGCCGCCCGCACCCTGCGCGGTTCCGGGCAGATGGGCATTGCCCGTCGCCTCGTGGATGTCCTCGGGGCGCACGCCCAGGACGATCTGGTCGGGCAGGTCGCGGGCCACCGGGTCGGTGATGACCAGCGGCGTGTCGCCGGGGCGGTCGATCTCGATCCGGGTCTGGCCCGCCTCGGACCGGACGCGGGCCGGGATCAGGTTCATCGCCGGGCTGCCCATGAAATCGGCCACGAACATGTTGGCGGGCTTGTTGTAGATCTCGGCCGGGGTGCCGATCTGCTGGATCACGCCGCCCTTCATGACGACGATCTTGGTGGCCAGCGTCATCGCCTCGATCTGGTCATGGGTGACATAGACGATGGATGCGTTCAGGTCCTGGTGCAGCTTCTTGATCTCGGTCCGCATGGACACGCGCAGCTTCGCGTCCAGGTTGGACAGCGGTTCGTCGAACAGGAACAGCGCGGGGTCGCGGACCAGGGCGCGACCCATGGCGACGCGCTGGCGCTGGCCGCCCGACAGCTGGCCCGGCTTGCGGTCCAGCAGCGGTTCGATCTGCAGCTGGCGCGACACCTCGGCCAGCTTGGTGGCCTGGGTCGCCTTGTCGACGCCGCGCACCTTCATGCCGAAGGTGATGTTCTTGGCGACCGACATCGTCGGGTAGAGCGCATAGGACTGGAACACCATCGCGATGTCGCGGTCCTTGGGGCTGACGCCCGTCACGTCGCGGTCGGCGATGCGGATGGCGCCGCCGGTGATCGGCTCCAGCCCCGCGATGCAGTTCAGCAACGTGGACTTGCCGCAGCCCGACGGGCCGACCAGCACCAGGAAGTCGCCCTCGTCGATGCTGATGTTGATGTCGTGCAGAATATGGGTGTCGCCATAGGCTTTCTGCAGGTGGTCGATTTCCAGAATGGGCATGGCTTATCCCTTGACGCTGCCGGCGGTCAGGCCGCGGATGAAGTATTTGCCGGCGACGACATAGACCAGCAGCGTGGGCAGGGCGGCGATGATCGCCGCGGCCATGTCCACGTTGTAGGCTTTGACGCCGGTGGTGGAGTTGACGATGTTGTTCAGGGCGACGGTCACGGGCTGCGACCCGGCCCCGCTGAAGCTGACGCCGAACAGGAAGTCGTTCCAGATCTGCGTGAACTGCCAGATGACCGACACGGTGATGATCGGCAGCGAGATGGGCAGGAAGATCGACCAGAAGATGCGGAAGAACCCTGCCCCGTCGACCTTGGCCGCGCGCACCAGTTCCTGCGGGATGGTGACATAGTAGTTGCGGAAGAACAGAGTGGTGAAGCCCAGGCCATAGATCACGTGGACGAAGATCAGCCCCGGGATGGTGCCCGCAAGACCCATCAGGCCCAGCATCTGCGCCATCGGCAGCAGCACCACCTGGAACGGGATGAAGCAGCCGAACAGGATCGCGGCAAAGAACAGGTTCGCGCCGCGGAACCGCCACTGGGCGAAGACATAGCCGTTCAGCGCGCCGATGATGGTCGAGATCATCACCGCGGGCACGGCCATCAGGACGCTGTTCCAGAAGAACGGGCGCAGGCCCTCGCACTGGGTGCCGGCGCAGGCGGACGACCAGGCCTCGGCCCAGGGGGCGAAGGTGATCTCGCGCGGCAGGGCCAGCAGGCTGCCGGTGCGGATCTCCTCCAAGGATTTCAGCGATGTCGTCAGCATGACGAACAGCGGCATCAGATAGAACAGGGCGAACAGGATCAGGATCCCGTACAGGCCCCACCGCAGCACGGTCTTACTTGTCATGGCGCGGCCTCAATTCGCTGTAGAGATAGGGAACCACGATGGCGAAGATGACCATCATCATGATCATGGCGCTGGACGCCGCCTGCCCCAGGTCGCCGCGCGAGAACGCCATGGCGTACATGTAGGTCGCGGGCAGGTCGGTGGCATAGCCCGGTCCGCCGCCGGTCAGCGCGATGACCAGGTCGAACGCCTTGATCGCCAGGTGCGCCAGCACGATGAAGGCCGACAGGAAGATCGGCGCCATCGTCGGGATGATGATCGCGGAATAGATGCGGTGCGTGGGAATGCCGTCGACCTGGGCCGCACGGATGATCTCGGTGTCGACCGAGCGCAGTCCGGCCAGGAATAGCGCCATCACGAACCCGGATGCCTGCCAGACGGCCGCCAGCACGACGGTATAGATCGCCATTTCGGGCTTGATCAGCCAGTCGAAGGTGAAATTCTCGAACCCCCAGCCGCGGATCGCCTGCTGGATGCCCAGGCCCGGGTTCAGGATCCATTTCCAGGCGGTGCCCGTCACGATCAGCGACAGCGCCATGGGATAGAGATAGATGGTGCGCAGGACGCCCTCGGCCCGGATTTTCTGGTCCAGGAAGATCGCCAGCATCAGCCCGATCGCCATCGAGATGACGATGAACAGGGCGCCGAAGATGAACAGGTTGTTCATCGCCACGTCCCAGCGGGGGGCGTCGAACAGCCGCTGATATTGCGTGATACCGTCCAGTTCATAGCGCGGCATCAGCCGCGAGCGGGTGAAGCTGATCCAGGCCGTCCAGGCGATGAAGCCATAGACAAAGACCAGGATCGCCACGAAGGACGGCGCCAAGACGACCTTGGGCACGTTGCGTTCAAGCCATTCCATTCCGGTAAACCCCCAAAGAAAAACCCCGCGCCCGCGATCCGGGGCGCGGGGTCGTCAGGCCGTGATCACATCGCGTTGGCGACGGCGTCGGCCAGTTGCGCCACGGCGTCGTCCGACGACATGTCGCTGTTGAAATGCGCGGTCACCACGTCGGTGATCGCACCGGCCGGCGCGCCGCGCAGCGCCATGCCATGCGCATAGCTGGGCAGCAGGGAGCCGTTTTCCGCATCCGCGGTCATATCGGCGTTCGACTGCTTGGCGCAGTCGTCGAAGTCGTCCAGCGCCACGTCGGTACGGGCCGGGATCGAGCCCTTGTTCAGGTTGAACGTCTTCTGGAAGTCCGGGCCCATGATCAGGCTGGCCAGAAGGGCCTGGCCCTGCTGCTTGTCCTCGCCGTCCAGCTCGAAGAAGGCGAAGCTGTCGACGTTGTAGAGGAAGCCCTCGCCCGGGGTGGGCGCGCAGACGAAGTCGACGCCCGGCTGCTTGCCGGCGGCCAGGAACTCTCCCTTGGCCCAGTCGCCCATGATCTGGAAGGCGGCCTCGTTGTTCATGACCATGGCCGTGGCCAGGTTCCAGTCACGACCCGAGAAGTTGTCGTCGACAAAGCCGCGGATGGTCCGCATCTGGTCGAAGACCTGCTTCATCGTGTCCGAGGTCAGCGCCTCGGGGTCCAGATCGACCAGCGCCTGCTGATAGAATTCCGGCCCGCCCAGCCCAAGAACGACCGTCTCGAAGATGGTCGCGTCCTGCCAGTTCTGACCGCCATGGGCCAGGGGCGTGATGCCCGCGGCCTGCAGCTTCTCGGCCGCGGCGTTGAACTCTTCCCAGGTCGTGGGCATCTCGATGCCGTTCTCGTCCAGGATCTGCTTGTTGCCCCAGATCCAGTTCACGCGGTGGACGTTCACCGGTGCGGCGCACCACTGGTCCTCGCACTTCATGTGGGCGGCGATCTGCGCGGGCAGCACGTCTGCCCAGCCGTTCTCCTCGGCAACGGTGCCGATGTCGGCCAGGCCGGTCTCCTCGTACCATTCCTGGATCGCGGGGCCCTTCAGCTGCACGGCGGTCGGCGCGTTGCCGGCCAGCACACGGGCGCGCAGCGCGGTCATCGCGGCGTCACCGCCGCCGCCGGCCACGGGCATGTCGGTCCAGGTGCCGCCCTCGGCCGCGAACTGCTCCTGCAGGACGGCGACCGATTTCGCCTCGCCGCCGGACGTCCACCAGTGCAGCACCTCTGCGGTGGGTTCGGCCATCGCCGGCGCAGCCAGCATCACGGCGGTCGAAGCCGCCAGAACGGATTTGATGTTCATGGATCCTCCCAGATCTATCCCGCGCGGATTCGGTGATCCGCGTGTGGGTCGATCATGCCGCAAGCCCAGTCATGTCCGCAACGCAGTGCAGCCATGCGCCCGGCAGTTTTCGCAGCGTTACGTTACAAACTGTTACGTAACCCCTCCCTGCGATGCTAGATCACGGATCGGAGGACCGTTGATGAGCCTGCACCGCCTTCTGTTGGTCGAGGATGACGCCGACATGGCCGCCATGCTGGCCGCCTATCTGCAGCGCCACGGCCTGCACGTGACGCGCGCCGACAGCCGCGCGACCGCGCTGGCCGCGCTGCGTGGCGGCCGGGTGGACCTGATCCTGCTGGACGTGTCCCTGGGCGATGACGACGGCGTGGCGATCTGCGCCGAGATCCGCGAGGCGCAGGACGTGCCCATCATCATGGTCAGCGCCCTGTCCGCCGACCACCAGCGCATGGCCGGCTACGAGGTCGGTGCGGACGACTATATCGCCAAGCCCTTCAACCCCGACCTGCTGCTGGCGCGCATCCGGGCGGTGCTGCGCCGCGCGGGCCGCGCGCCCAGCCTGTCGCACCGCAAGCGCGACAGCGTGCTGCGGTTCGCGGGCTGGCACTATGACGCGCGGCGCGACGAGGTGACCGCCCCCGGCGGCTGGCAGGTCAGCCTGTCGTCGCGCGAAACCGCGCTGCTGCGGGTGTTCCTGGCCAATCCGCTGATCCCCCTGACCCGCGACGAGATTGCCGCCGCGCTGGACGGCGACGAGGCGGCCGAGGGGCGCGCGATCGACATGCTGGTCGGCCGCCTGCGCCAGAAGACCGACCCGGCGCTGATCCGGACCGAACGCGGGCTGGGCTATGTGCTGTCGGCCGAGGTCGCGCGTGACGCTGACTGACCGCCTGTCTCTGCGGGTGGTGGCAAGCCTGTGGGTCGTGCTGGCGATGCTGGCGGGCGGCGGGTCGGTCTGGCTGTGGACCGCCAGCGACGCGGCCTGGGACGCGCATCTGAACCGCGCCTATATCGCCGGTCTGGCGCTGGCCGACAGCCTGGAGGCGGGCAGCGCCCTGCCCCAGGGCCTGTCCCAGGTCCAGCTGCGCGCCGCGCCCGACCTGCCGCCCGGCTGGCGGCAGACGGTGATCACCCTGACCGGCGGCGGCAGGCCCGACCTGTCGCAGGGCGCGCGGCTGTCGGTGCGCATCCAGTCGCCCGACCTGACCTATCCCGCGGCCGAGGTGCAATCCGTCGGCGGCGGCAGCCAGGCCGCGGGCCTGGCCTCGATCACCCGCACCCTGGCGCGGTTCTGCAGTGAGCCGCGCCTGTTCGTCCAGCAGGACACCGGCCCATGGATCCGCGTGGACGGTGCGCCCGTCTGGGGCTGCCAGGCCGCGCCGCCCGACCGCCGCCTTCTGGCCGGGGCGCTGGCCCTGGGGGCGCTGGCCCTGCTGCTGGGCTGGGTGGCGGGGGTCGCGGGGGCGTTCACCGCCTTTGCGGCCGCGCTGCGCGATCACCGCGCCCGCACCGCCGCCCTGCCCGTCGGCGGCGTGATCGAACTGCGCCAGACCGCCGAGGCCGTGAACGCCTATGTCGCCCAGGACCGCGCCGCGCTGGAGAACCGGGCCCTGGTCCTGTCGGGGGTCAGCCACGACCTGGGCACCCCCGCCACCCGTCTGCGCCTGCGCAGCGCGATGATCGAGGATGCCGCCCTGCGCGACCGCCTGGACCGCGACATCGACGAGATGACGACGATGATCGACGGCGTCCTGACCTATACCCGCGCCGAGATCGGGGCCGAACCGTTCCGCCAGCTGTCCCTGACATCCCTGGCCGAGGCGGTCGTGGCCGATTACCAGGACGTGGGCCTGCCCGTGACGCTGCGCCAGTCGTCGCTGCCCCCTGCCCGCGCCGGCACGCTGTTTTCACGAACCACCAGCCGTCCGACGGTGGACAGCCACGCCCTGCTGATGCGCGGCCAGCCCACCGCGCTGCGCCGCGCGTTGTCCAACCTGATCGACAACGCGTTGAAATACGGGCGCGAGGCGCAGGTGCTGACCGGCGGCGACGCGGACGAGGCCTGGATCTCGGTCACCGACCGCGGATCGGTCCTGACCGAGTACGACCTGGCGCGCCTGACCGGGGCCTTTCAGCGCGGAGAGAATGCCGGCACCGCCAGCGGCGTCGGGCTGGGCCTGGCCATCGTGTCGACCATCGCCGCGCAGCATGGCGGACGCCTGGAATTCCACCGCGCGCCGCAGGGGCTGGAGGCCCGCCTGGCACTGGCGCGCAGTTGGGCGTAAGACGGGCCGACGGAACTCTTGCGAACAAAACCGCGTTTTGTTGGGGAATTCGCAAGAAAGGCTATCATCATGACCCGTGCAGACCGCATCACCCGCCTTGGCTGCGCCGGCGTCGTGGCGCTGCTCAGCGTCACGCCGGCGTTGTCGGCCAGCCCCAACCAGCCGGTTCAGGGCTGGAGCGCGATGCAGGGCATCGAGCCTGCCGCCCTGCTGGAGGACATCCAGACCATGCCGGTGTCGGAAATTGCCGTCGACGACCAGCCCTATTGTGCCGATGATGCGGAAATCGCTGCGACGCTGGAACAGGATTTTGCGGAACATCCCGTCGACATGACCGGGGTGCAGGGCACGCAGCTGTGGGGGTCCGATCAGCTGGGGACATGGACACTGGTCGCGCCGCGTGATGATCAGACCAGTTGCATCATCGCCAGCGGCATCGGCTTCAGCGATGACCGCAGCACGCAGGCTTATTTCCAGGTCGCAGGGCTGTAGTCAGCCCACGCGACGCAGGAAGGCCCGTGTGCGGTCGTCCTGCGGATTGCCGAAGATCTGCGCAGGCGGCCCCTGTTCCACGATGCGCCCACCTTCCATGAAGACCACCCTGTCCGCGATTTCGCGGGCAAACTGCATTTCATGGGTGACGATCAGCATGGTCTGGCGTCCGTCGGCGATGCGGCGGATCAGGTCCAGAACCTCGCCCACCCATTCGGGGTCCAACGCGCTGGTCGGTTCGTCGAACAGCATCAGGTCCGCATCCAGCGCCATCGCGCGACCGATGCCGACGCGCTGCTGCTGACCGCCGGACATGGCCGCGGGATAGCTGTCGCCCCGATCCGCCAAGCCGATCTGGGTCAGGATGTCATCCGCCCGCGCCCGCGCCTTGTCGGCGGGCCAGCCGCGCACGGTGGTCAGCCCTTCGGTGATGTTGCCGCGGGCGGTCTTGTTGGCGAACAGCGCATAGTTCTGGAACACGAACCCCGTCCGCCGCCGCAGGCCCAGGATCTGCCCCCTGGTCGCGCGTGCGGCATCGACCGTCACGTCGCCCATGCGGATCGTGCCCTGATCGGGCGTGTCCAGCCAGTTCAGGCAGCGCAGCAGGGTCGATTTCCCTGTCCCGGACGGCCCGATGATCGCCACGCGTTCCCCCGGCTCCAGGCACAGGTCGATGCCGTCCAGGACCGTGTTGTCGCCAAAGCGCTTGACCAGTCCGGTGATCTCGATCTGACAGCTCATCGTGCGACGGCCTTTCCAAGGCTGGATTCCAGCCGGCGCTGGCCGACCGACAGGGTTTCGACGATCACCCAATAGAACAGCGCGACCACCAGGAACGCCTCCAGGTACAGAAAGCTGCCTGCGGCCTCCTTCTGGGCGGCGCCCATCATCTCGGTCACCCCCAGGGTGAAGGCCAGCGAGGTGCTTTTGATCATGTCGATGAAATAGTTCATCAGCGTCGGCGCCGCGGTCCGCGCAGCCTGGGGCAGGATGATCCGGCGCAGAAGCTGTCCCTGGGTCATGCCGATGGAGGCTGCCGCCTCCCACTGGCTGCGGTCGACGCCCAGGATGGCGCCGCGGATGCTCTCGGCCATATAGGCCGAGAAATGCAGCGTCAGGCCGATGATCGCGGCGGTGACGCCGTCGATGCCGGTCATCGCCGGCACGATCTGGGGCAGGCCGAAATAGAACAGGAACAGCTGCACCAGCAGCGGCGTGCCGCGGAAGAAGCTGATGAACACCGCCACGACGCGGTCCAGGACCGGCACGCGCAGCACGCGCACGATGGCCAGCGCCGACCCCAGGGTCAGCGCCGCCACCATCGCGACGATCGCCATGAACAGCGTCAGCGGCACATAGCCGGCGATGACCGGGACCAGGTCCCACATGTAGGCGGTGTCCAGAGGCCGCATGTTACTGCGACACGGGCTGCGTCACGTCGGCATCCAGCCATTTCTGAGAGATCTCGGCCAGGGTGCCGTTCTCCTTCAGGGTGGTGATGGCCGCGTCAACGCGGTCGCGCAGCGCCTGACCGGCTTCGTCGTTGCGGAAGGGCAGGGCGTTCCTGATCTCCGAGAAGGGCTCTCCGGCCAGTTCCAGCGGCAGCGGGCTCTGCGCGATCACCTGGGCCGAGGACACGCGGTCCATGACGAAGGCATCGACCCGGCCCAGCGCCGTGTCCTGTTCGATGTTGCTTTCATAGGTGCGGATGTCGATCTGGTCGGCATTGGGCAGTTCGCGCAGCAACTGTTCGAAGTTCGACCCCAGGTTCACCGCAACGGTCTTGCCGTCCAGGCTGTCCGGCCCCTCGATCGCGGCCGGGTTGCCCTCGCGCGTGACGATCTGGGCGCCGTCATAGACATAGGGCTGGGTGAAGGCGAATGCCGCCTCGCGTTCGGGGGTGATGGTGATCTGGTTGGCGATGGTGTCGATGCGGTTCGATTCCAGCGCGCCGATCAGGCCTGAAAAGGACATCGTGACGAATTCGACCTCGTCGCCGGTCTCTTCGGCAATGGCGTTCAGGAAATCCACCTCGAAGCCCTGCAGTTCATCCGCACGGGTGAAGGTGAAGGGGAAGTAGCCGCCGGACATGCCGACGCGGATCGTGTCGGCCGCGGCGGGCAGGGCGGTGGTCAGGGCAAGGGCGGCGGTCAGGACAAGCGTGCGCACGGGAAATCTCCATAGGTTCTTGGACGTTACCTGCGATCTGGCAATGCGATCCGCAAGCGGGGCGGTGGCAGAAAAGGACAAAGATGCGGCAGGCCGCAGCACCGCGGAACAAGCCCTGCTGGCGCAACGGCGGGCGGGGAACTTCGTTCCATGACGGGTCCGGGGACCGCGATCAAGCGCGCGAAGGCCGCGTCATCGCCTTGATCGTGGCGACATGGGCGGGGTCGGCGGCCAAGGCATCGGTGGCCAGGGCGCGCGCGGCCTCCATCAGGTCGGGCGCGGGCAGGATGCGGTCGACCAGGCCCCAGGCCAGCGCCTCGGGCGCGTCGATCCGGGCGCCGGCCATCAGGATCATCCGCGCCCGCGCAGGCCCCACCAGCGCCACCAGGCGCGCCGGGTCGCTTGGCTGCGGCAGAAAGCCCAGCCGCATCACCGGATAGAAGAACCTTGCATCGGGCACCGCCAGGCGGATGTCGCAGGCCAGCGCCATGCCGAAGGCGCCCCCGGCCAGCGACCCGTTCAGCGCGGCGACGGTCAGGCAGGGCAGGGCGGCCAGCGCGGCGGACAGGTCCTCCCATTCGGGGGCCGTGGCCAGACCCGCGCGGGCCTGGTCCAGGTCCGCGCCGGCCGAAAAGACCCGGCCCGCCCCGGTCAGGATCAGCGCCCGCGCGCCGCTGTCCAGGGCCTGCGCCACACCCGCGCGCAGGTCGCGCAGCATGTCGGCGGTCAGGGCGTTCGCCTTGTCGGGGCGGTCGATCGTCAGCAGGGACAGGCCGTCCCGGTGATGGCTGCGGATCACGACTTGTTCCCTTTCCCTTTCGGCGGCACTGTGTCAGGAATCCCCCCGATTTCAGGTTTGCGAAAGGTATCCGCCATGAACCGTCCCCTTGCAACCTCGGCGCTTGCGCTGATCCTGGGCGCGGGCCCGGCCCTTGCAGACGTCACCCCCGCCGAAGTCTGGCAGAGCCTGCAGGACAGCTATGAACAGATGGGCTATGCGGTCCAGGTCGGGTCCGAGGATGCCTCGGACGAGGCGATCACCCTGACCGACGTGGTCCTGACCGTCGACGGAGAGGCCGATGCCCCGGACATGATCCTGACCCTGCCCGAAATCGTGCTGACCGCGGTCGGCGACGGCACCGTGCGGTCGGTCGTGGGCGGCCAGATGACGCTGGAGAGCAGCGCCGTGCCCGAGGGCGACGACGAGGCCGTGGGCTTTTCCATGACCATGGACGCCCCCGGCAACGAGACGATCAGCTCGGGCACGCCCGAGGCGCTGACCCATGACGTGACCATGCCCACGCTGACCATGTCGGGCCGCGCGCTGGACGACCGGAACGAGGTTCCGCTGACCGCCACGCTGACCGGCGTCACCGGCAGCCAGACCGTCACCACCGCCGCCGACGGCGCCAGCACCCAGACCTTCGAGGGTCGCGCCGATGCGCTGGAGGCGCAGATCACCGCCTCGGGGCCGTCGCTTGCCGCCACAGATGCGCCTGAAACCGCGCCCGACGCCACCGACGCGCCGGAGGCATCCGAGGCGCCCGACGCCCCGGCGGCCACCGCAGAGACCGATGATTTCCAGGCCACGATCACCATCGCCGACTTGAGCATGCAGGGCGACGGCACCAGTCCTGCGGGCGAGGTCAACTTTGGCAGCCAGCCCACGCAGGCGCTGCAGGCGGGCTTTGGCGGCAAGGGCAGCTTTGCGATGGGCGCGACCAGCGGCAGCTTCACCGCCAGCACCCTGACCGCGGATGGCAGCCGCAACGATTCCGAAGGCAGCTTTCAGGCGGCAAGCGGCACGCTGGCCGTCGGCATCTCCAAGGACGGCCTGTCCTACGAGGGGGGGCTGACGGACATGACGACCAACCTGACCGCCACGGGCATGCCCTTCCCGATCGCCTATGGCGCGGCGGAGAACCGGTTCCGGCTGGCCATGCCGATCGTGGCATCCGACCAGGAACAGCCCTTTGCGTTGACCTATGTGCTGGACGGGCTGACTCTGGACGACGCGATCTGGCAGGCGCTGGACCCCGAGGCGGCGCTGCCGCGCGATCCGGCCAGCCTGACCATCGACCTGGAAGGGACGGCCATGCTGACGCAGAACTTCATGGATCCCGACTTTCCGCAGCCGGTGGAGCCCGGTCCGGACGGCGCCGCGCCCATGCCCCTGCAGCCGCGCAGCCTGACCATCAAGGAACTGGCCCTGGACGCCGTGGGCGCCACCGCCGACCTGTCCGGTGCGCTGACCTTCGGCGAGGATCCCAGCCAGCCCCTGGGCAAGATCGAGGGCACGTTCGGCGGCATCAACGGCCTGCTGGACACGCTGGTCGCGATGGGCGTCGTGCCGCAGGAGCAGCTGATGGGTCCGCGCATGATGATGGCGATGTTCGCCCGCCCGGTCGAGGGCAACCCCGACCAGCTGCAGACCGAGATCGAGTTCCGCGAGAATGGCGCGATCTTTGCCAACGGCCAGCAGATCCAGTGATCCGCATCCCTTGACAGCGGGCCGGGGCATCCGTTCCGGCCTGATCCTTTCGCCTGTGAGGCCTGCATGACCGACGCCGCCGATCCCCTTCGCCTTCAGCGCCTGTCCGAGGCGCTGATCGATGCCGCGCGCCGTGCCGGGGCCGACCAGGCCGACGCGCTGGCCGTCGACGGGCGGTCCGTCAGCATCGACATGCGGGCCCGCGCGCTGGAACAGGCCGAACGCGCCGAAGGGCTGGAGATCGGGCTGCGCGTGCTGGTGGGCGGGCGCCAGGCGGCGGTGTCGTCGTCCGACCACCGCGACGCCGCCATCGTCGAGATGGCCGCCCGCGCCGTCGCCATGGCGCGCGAGGCGCCGGTGGACGATCATCTGGGCCTGGCCGATCCCGGCCAGCTGGCGCGCCATCGCGACGCCGCCGGCCTGGAACTGGCCGAGGACGCGCCGGAACCCGAACCCCAGCACCTGCAGGACCTGGCGCAGCGCGCCGAGGCCGCGGCGCTGGACGTGGCGGGGATATCTCAGGTCGAGGCGGCCAATGCCAGCTACAGCCAGCGGCGCATGTGGCTGGCCGCGTCGAACGGGTTTTCGGGCGGCTATGCCCGGACCGGGCATTCGCTGTCGGTCGTCGCGATCACCGGCGAGGGGCTGCGGATGGAGCGCGATTATGCGGGCGAATCCCGCACCTTCGCCGCCGACCTGCCCACCCCCGAGGAGATCGGCGCCCTGGCCGCGGAACGCACGCTGGCCCGCGCAGGCGGGCGCAAGCCGCCGACGGGCGCCTATCCCATCCTTTATGACCGCCGCGTGTCGGCCTCGCTGATCGGCCATCTGCTGTCGGCGGTGAACGGGTCGTCCATCGCGCGCGGGGCCAGCTGGCTGCGGCGCGACCTGGGCCAGCCCGTCCTGCCCGCCGGCATGGACCTGGCCGAGGATCCGCTGCGCCCGCGCTATCCCTCGTCGCGCCCCTTCGATGCCGAGGGACTGCCCACGCGGGCGCGGATGATCGTGGCCGACGGCGTGCTGCAGGGCTGGACGCTGGACCTGGCCACGGCGCGCAAGCTGGGCATGGACAGCACCGCATCGGCGGCGCGGGGGCTGGCCTCCAGCCCGTCCCCCAGCCACAGCAACGTCATCCTGACGCCGGGGCGCGTCAGCCGCCAGGACCTGATCGAACGGATGGGCACCGGCCTGATCGTGACGTCGATGCTGGGGGCGTCGGTGAATGGCACCACGGGCGATTATTCCCGCGGCGCGGCCGGGTTCTGGGTTCAGGACGGCCGCATCGCCTGGCCGGTGAACGAATGCACCATCGCGGGTAACCTGCGCGACATGCTGATGACGCTGGAGGCCGCCGACGACGCCCTGCCGTGGCGCGGAACCGAGGTGCCCAGCCTGCTGGTCCAGGGCATGACCGTTGCCGGGGGCTGAGGCCGACCTGGACCTGCTGACCGCCGCCGCGCGGGACGCGGGGCGGATCGCCCTGCGGTTCTGGCGGCGCGATCCGCAGGCCTGGGACAAGGGCGGTGGCGCGGGCCCGGTGACCGAGGCCGATCTGGCGGTCAACGACGCCCTGCACGCGACCCTGACCGCCGCGCGCCCCGATTACGGCTGGCTGTCCGAGGAATCCGAGGCCGACCCCGCCCGCCTTGACGCCGAACATTGCTTCATCATCGACCCGATCGACGGCACCCGCGCCTTCATCGACGGGCAGGATGGGTTTTCCCATTCGCTGGCCGTGGCACGGGGCGACCGGATCGTGGCCGCGGTTGTCCACCTGCCGGTGCTTGAGCTGACCTATGCCGCCCATGTCGACGGTCCCGCCACGCTGAACGGCGCCCCCATCGCCCCGACCGATGCAGCGATCGAGGGCGCACGGGTGCTGACCTATCGCGCGGTGGCCGATGCGCCGAACTGGCACAGCGGCATGCCCGGATTCCGGCGCGAGTTCCGGTCTTCGCTGGCGTGGCGGCTGTGCCTTGCGGCCGAGGGACGGTTCGACGCGGCGCTGTCGCTGCGCGCGGCGTGGGAATGGGACATCGCCGCCGGGGCGCTGATCGCGGAACGCGCGGGCGCGCGCGTGACCGACCGGCGGGGCCAGCCGATGCGGTTCAACGGCGAGGCCGCGCAGGTGGACGGGCTGATCGTGGCGGGCTCGCGCCTGCACGGCGCGCTGCTGGCCGCGCTGCGCTAGATCAGCCGTGATCCTGCGACCTGCAGCAGGCCCAGCCTGCGCAGGCTGTCCACCGGGTATCCGTCGCTGCCCATCAGGTCCAGGCTGAAATCCGGCTCCAGCCTGCGCAGGGCCAGCAGGGCGCGGACGGTGCCTTCCTCGTCGCGCTGCGCGTACCGCAGGGCGGCCAGGAAGCGCAGGGCAGGGCGGTTGTCGGGGGCAAAGCGGTGCACGGCCTCCAGATGGCGTGTGGCGGCGGACAGATCGCCCGCGCGCATCATCGCCACCCCGATTCCCAAGTGCCAATTGGCGGGATTCAGGCTGGACAGCGCCTGGTCCAGCCCGCCCCGCGCCTGCGCCGCGGAATCGGCAAAGCGGTCGACACCGGCCAGCGCGCGGGAATGGGCCAGCCGCGCCAGGGGGTTGCCCGGATCGGACAGCACGGCCTGGCGCGACAGGTCGAAGGCGATCTGGTCACGGTCCAGATAGGCCTCGACCACCGATTGCACGGCCAGGGCGGTGGCGTGGAAGGGCGCGGCCCGACGGGCGCGGGCGACAAGCTCTACCGCCTCGGTGATGGCCTGGCGGGGATCGGGGGTCAGGCGTTCAAAGGCGTGGGTTGTGCGGATCCAGGCGCGCAGCGACAGGGTCACCGCCGGGGTGATGCTGTCGCCCAGCTGCGCCAGGACCTGATCGGCGCGCGCCAGACGGGACGCGGAAAAGCTGAACACGTCCGCGAACGAGATTCCCATCGCCGCCCCAAGCGCCCGCCCCTGGTCCAGCACCTGCAGCATCCCCAGGCAACAGCGCGCGGCCAGGTCGTCCAGCCGTCCGTCCAGGCCGGCCAGCGGCGCCGTCAGCCGCTGTGACCACATCACCCGGCCCGACGGCTGGTGGATCAGCCGCACCAGCAGGCTGAAGACGCCGCCCTGCACGTTCGCCATCGACGATACCCGCACATAGGCCCCCCGCGGCGCAGCCCCCGGCGAAAGGACCGCGATGGGCAGCAGGTCTGCGGCCCTGCCCGCGGCCTCGGACAGGATCATCGTGGCAAGCACCATCGCATCCTGCCCGATGGACACCGGATCGGACAGCAGCAGGTCGGGCAGCGCATCCGCCGTGGCGACCTGGGGCATGCGGGCGGCCGCGGTCTGGCGCGCATCGCGCAGCCAGTCCTCGAACTCAGGGTCGGGGATGTCCAGGTCGGCCGCGAATTCGGGCACCTGGCCGTCGGGACCGGGGCGGGCGGCCAGATCCACCTGCACCCGGTCGGGGTCCAGCCCGACCCAGCCCGGCCCCGTGACCAGCGCGTCGCGGGCGGGGCCAAGGCCCTGGCGGATCTCTCTCAGCAGCTGGCGCAGGCTGGCATTGCCGTGATCGGGGTCGCGGTCGCTGAACAGCAGGTCCTGCAGCCGCGCCCGCGTGACGCGCAGGCCCCGGGCCGTGCCCAGTACCGCCAGCGCCCCCCGGGCCCGCATGCCCCGCGGCGTCAGACGGCGGTCGCCCGGGCCGGTCATCTCTACCGGACCGATCAGGTGCAGGGTCAGACGATCCATGGCGTTGTCCCAAAGGGCGATTTGCAAAAGGTTATGCAATCACGGCTTCGTGTGATAGATTAATCGGGTCACCCGTTCCCGTTTTCCCTGGTGCATCATGTCCCTGTTCCACGCCAAACATGCCAAGCATGCCAAGTCCGACAACATGCCGGACGGCCAGGGGGCGCTTTTGTCCCTTGCCCTGATGCGCACGCGCGATGCGATCGCGGGGACCGAGGATCCGCAGGGCCGGGGCGGCTCCCCCGCCATGCTGGCGCCGGGTGCGCGGCTGGCGCGGCTGGACCCGGACCACCGCGCCGCAATCCTGTTGGCGGAACTGTCCGAGGATCTGCCCCTGTCGGCCGATGACGGGATCGCCGGTGCATCATCCGCCAGCCTGCTGTGCCGCCAGGCGGACGGAACCTGCGCCTCACTGGTGCGGATCGACCGGCCGGATCTGGCGCAGTTCCGCGAGGCTGCGGCGATGGTCGGGCATTACGCCGAACTGCGCCCCGACCGCGCCCCCGAGATCGAGGTCCAGACCCACGGCCTGATGCCGTTCTTTGCCGCGATCCGCCCCTTGGAGCCGTCGCGGAACCCCGCCACGCTGGAGATGCTGGCCTGTGCGATGGACCTGACCACCGCCGCGGTGATGCGCCTCAAGCTGGCGCTGGCCTGTCCGCGCCCAACGCAGTTCAGCGATCTGATCCAGCCGATGATCGCCTGTCCCAGCCATCCCACCCTGCCCAGCGGCCATGCGACCCAAGCCTTTTGCTTGGCCACGCTGCTGACGCGGCTGGACGACCCACGGGCGCCGCTACGGGCCGACGACCCGCTGTTCCGACTGGCCTGTCGCATCGCGGTGAACCGGACGGTGGCCGGCGTGCATTTCCCCGCCGACAGCGCCGCGGGGGCGGTGCTGGGGATGCAGCTGGCGCATTACATGCTGGCCCGCGCCGATCCGGCCGCGACCGCCCACGGGGCGCAGTTCGACGGGCGGCTCTATCACGACGGCGGGGCCGTGCGCGATTTCCACTATGGCATCCTGGCCGAGATGCTGGACGACGCCGATCCCGCCACAAGGCTGCGGGGACCTGCACTGACCCCGCGCCCCGCGCCGTTATGGGCCACGCTGGTCGCGCGCGCCCGGGACGAACGGGCGGACCGGTGGAGCTGACAGCCGCATGGACCACCCCGGGTCCCGCCCCGGCGGGGCTGTCGCCCGCGCTGGTTGAATGGTGCCGGCGACACCGGGGGACACCGCCCACATCCGCGCCCGACCTTCCCACGCTGATGGCGCAGGCGTTCGGGCGGATGGATCGGTCCTGGTTCCTGCCATCCGCGGTCCTGCACCCGGACGCGGTGAACCGTGACCCGGCCCCTGCAGGCGCCGGTCCGCTGATGGCTGCGAGCGCGCTGCCGGACCCGGACCGGGGCTGCATCATCGCCGTCATCGACGATGCCATTCCGTTCGCACATCAGCACCTGCGCCTGCCCGGGGCGCTGTCGCGGGTGGCGTCGCTGTGGGTCCAGGATGCCCGCGTCGATCCCGACGGTCCGGGCCGCGACCTACCATGGGGAATCGAGCTGCGGGGCGACAGGATCGGCGGCTGGCTGGCGGGACTGGAATCGGGTGCGATCGCGGCCGAGGATGCGGTCTATCGCAGGGCCGGGGTCGTGGCGATGGACCGCCGCACGACGCACAGCGCGGCCTTTGCCGCGGGTCACGGCGCGGCGGTGGCGCTGTTGGCCGCGGGCTTTGCGCCGGACGATCCGCGTGCCCGCAATCATCCGGTGATCGGGGTGACGCTGGCCCCCGGGGTGATCGCGGACACCTCGGCCACGCTGGCCCAGGACCCGCTGCTGGCCGCCATCGTCTTCGTCATCACCCGCGCCCGGATGCTGTGCCGCCAGGTCGAGGCCGCGCATGGCCTGCCCGTGGACAGCGTGCGCCTGCCCGTGGTGCTGAACCTCAGCCTGGGGCTGACGGCGGGGCCGCGCGACGGCACGGGCCTGCTGGAACGCTTTCTGGATGCGCTGGCGACCCATGCGTCCACCGGGCTGGGGCCGGTGCATGCGGTGCTGCCGACCGGCAATCATCGCATGGCGCGCCTGCGCGCGACCCTGCGTCCCCAGGGCAGGATCGGATGGCAACTGCCGCCCGACGACGCGACCCAGACCCCGCTGGAGATCTGGGGGCCGGTCCGTCCCACGCGACCGGACTGGCCCATGCGGATCGGGCTGACGCCACCCGGCGGGACCGAGGCCCGGACCCGCTTTTGCGCCCCGAACCAGTCCAGCATGCTGCGCGACGGGCGGGGGCGCGATCTGGGCCGGGCGTTCTATCGGGTGATGCCGCATCCCGACGGCTGGCGCGAATGCATGACGCTGATCATGGCGCCGACCTGCCCCGCCGCCGCGGGCGACAGCTGGGCGCCGCCCGGCCGGTGGGGGCTGGCGCTGGTGCAGGGGGACGGCGATCACGCGGTGTCGGTCCAGCGCGACGACGTCCTGCGCGGTTTCCCGCGAGAGGCGCGGCAAAGCTGGCTGTCCCAGCCCGCCTATGCCGACATGGACGCCCGGGGGTTTCCCGTCCTGCTGGACCCGCAGACCGCCGGCCCCGCGCGGGTGCAGCGGGCGGACACGGTGAACGCCTATGCGACGGGGCGGCACGGCCTGCGGGTTGGCGCGGTGGACCGGTGCGGGCGGGGGCTGGCCTATGCCTCGTTGATCGGGGCGGCGCAGGGCGGTGATCTCTTGGCCTGCGTGGACCGGTCGCAGGCCCGGCCCGGCATGATCGTGCGTGGCCGCACCAGCGGCAGCTTTGCCGTGATGAGCGGCAGCTCGATGGCGGCCCCTCAGGCGACACGCTGGTTGGCCGGACACTTGGCCGACGGGGCGCGGCCCGACAGCCGCGCGGCGATCATCCGGCTGGCGCAGGGGGCGACAGACGTCCCCGTGCCGGTCCTGCCGACCGAACCGCGACGGGACTGATCCTTTCACGCCGCTTTCACGGCAGCATGCGAATCACGATGCACAGGACGAACGGATCGTCCGCACGGGGGACAGGCGATGAAGGACAAGGACACCGCGGAATTCCAGGACATGCTGGCCGCCCTGCGGATGCTGGGCGCGGACCCGGCGCCCGGCGCGTCGGTCGGGCGGGCGATGGCGCGGATGCAGACCACCGGCACCGCCGACCGGCCCAGCTGGGCCGCGCTGCAGCGGCTGGAGCGCGAGAACGAGCTGTTGATCGATCACGCGGAGATGCTGGCCTGCGCGCTTGGCGCCTGTCCGAACTGTTGGGGCACGCTTGAGGATTGCGAGGAATGCGGCGGCGTCGGGCGGCCCGGCGCCTTCAACCCGGACCGCACCTGCTTTGACCATTTCGTGCTGCCGGTCATCATCCGGGTGCTGGGCCACGGGCCCACCGAGACATCCGGCGCCTGATCCGCGCCGGAAGGGATACCTGCAGGGCCGTCTGTCGTGAGCGGTGTGGTGGTATTGGTGCCCGTCCTGCGGGTGGATCGGCGGAAGGCCGTCTGGGGCGGCCTTCCGCCGATCTTTTTCAGAACAGCGGCGGCAGATCGAACGGATCGGACGCGGCCGGACGCGTGGTGGCGATGGTCGCCCCCGGCCCCGACAGCGTCGCGATCTGCTGTGCCAGGATCGAGATCGCCTGGCTGGCCGCGGCCGCCGTCGCGGCCGGCCCCTGCGCGGTCATCGGAACGCGGATGTCAAAGCTGCGCGCGTGGTTCGTGCCGCCCCCTGAAAGGCCGTCGTCGGACACGAAATACCGCCCCGACAGGCGATAGGTGGTGTCAGCCTGCGCCAAGGCGCGTTCGACGCGCACCTCCAGGATGCGGGCGGGGGGCTGGGCCAGGGGCCAGGGCTCGCTGATGACGGTGGCGCCCGACACGTCGCTGATCGCGCGGGCCAGCGTCGTGGTGAAGGACCGGGCCGGGTCGTCCGCCCACAGGTTGTCCGAGTTGGACCGCACCGCCCCGTCGCCGGTCTGGAACGCGACCTCCTGGTCGGCGGCGTATTCGGGCAGGGACACGTCCTTGAGTTCCGCGGTGCCAAGGCGGTTGGGCACCTGGACCCCGGCCACCGGGGGGTCGATCAGGAAACGCCCGGTCTTTTCCGAGTTGGAACAGGCGCCCAGCAGGGACGCCCCGATCAGGACGGCGATGGGCAGGGCAGGCAGGCGCAGGGCGCGGTGGGGCAGCATCATGTCTATCGTCCCAGAATGAAGGCGCGGGGGTTGCGTTCGATCAGCCGGGCAACCGAGCCGATGGAGGAGGTGGCACGCCGCAGCTCGCGCAGCGCCCCGATCAGTTCGTTGTTGAAGGCCGACCGGTCGCCATAGCTGGCAAACAGCGTGTCGGCCCGCGCCGCGGTGACCTGCAGGCGCTGCAGCAGGTCGGGCAGCTGCTGGACCGAGGCCGCGATCTGGTCGGCGGCCTGGCTGGCGCTGTCCAGCGCGCTGTTCAGGCTGCCCACGGCGTTGCCGTCGCGCAGGTCGTCCAGCAGGCCCGTGGCCGATTCCAGCACGTTGGACAGGTTGCGCGGCAGCTGTTCGGCATCCTCGCTGCCCAGCATGGCGCGCAGGTCGGCCAGGATTCCCTCGGCCTGCAGGCTGATCTCGGCAAAGCCGAACTCCTCGACCGAAGCTGCGGCGCTGTCGATCTGTTCGACCATCTCGGGGACGCCCACGGCGGCCTCGGACACGGCGGTGAAGGCGGCGGAGGCCTCGTCCAGCATCCGGGCCAGGGTCTGTCCGCTTTCGGCCTGCCGCAGATCGCCCGTGATGGCGCTGATGTCGGCCAAGGCAACGCTGCCCCCCTCGATCGCCTCGCGCAGCGCACCGGGGATCGCACGGGTGTCCTGCGAGGTCGCCAGCGCGGTGATCCCGTCCAGCGTGTCGCGGGCCGAGGTCAGCAGCTCCTCGATGGGCAGGTTGCCGATGCGGTTGACCAGCCCCTGGGCGCTGGCGGTGAAATCGTCCAGATCGCCGGGCACCGACGGGATCAGCGGGTTCGGTCCCGTTTCCAGGTCGATCGTCGCCGGGCCCGCATCGGGCATGTCCACCAGTTCGACCATCAGGGTGGTGCCCAGGAATCCGGCGCTGGCCACGCGCGCGCGCAGGCCGTCGCCGACCTCCTCGGTCAGCAGGGCCAGCGCGTCGTCGGCGGTCGATCCGTCCGGCAGGCCCATCCGCCGCGGAGAGATCACCATGCTGACCAGCTGGCGCGGCACGGTGTTGCCCTGCTCATCCTCGGTCAGGCTGACGGCCAGGTCGGTCACGCGACCGACGCGCAGGCCCTGGAACTGGACATCGGCGCCGGTGGACAGGCCCTCGACGCTATCGTCGATCAGGATCCCCACGCGCAGCAGGCGGGTGTCGTCATCCTCGAACCGGGCGGTGCGGGCCGTGCCCTCGTCCGCCTGAACGGCGAATTCCTGTCCGGGTTCGATGGGCGCGCCGCCGCTGACGAAGGTCTCGAAGGCCACGCCGCCCTGCAGGAGCGACGACAGCGAATTGACGTTCAGCGCCACCCCCTGCGTCCCAAGCGAGACCGAGAAGCCGGACGTGTCCCAGAAGACGGTCGCGCTGGTCAGCCGCGCGTCATGGGGCGCCTCGACAAAGGCGTCTACGATGACGCGGTCGGTGCCGGAATCCACGCGGATGTTCTCCAGCCGCCCGACCTGAACGCCGCGGAACAGGACCGGGGCCCCTTCGGACAGGCCGTCGGCGGTCTCCATCGACAGGGTGACCCAGGTGCCGGGCTGATCGTTGCGGATCAGCGGCGGGCGGTCCAATCCGGTGAAGCGTGCAGCCGGCTCGGACACCTCGGCGTCCCAGTAACCCTCGATGAAGGCGCCGCTGAGGACCGTGTCCAGACGGGTAACCCCCTGGGCGCTGACCTGCGGGCGGACGATCCAGAAGGACGCGTCGGCATCGATGAACTGCGCCACGTCGGTGTCCACGCGGACCGACACCACGACCCGCGACAGATCGTCGGTGAACTTGACCCCCTCGACCCCGCCCACGGTGATCTCGCGAAAGCGCAGCGTGGTCTCTCCGGGCGTGATGCCGGTGGCGTCCGCGAATTCGATCTCGATCACGCTGCCCCGGTCGCGGAACGCGTTCCAGGCGATGCCAAGCGTCACGATCAGCGCCACGATGGGCACGATCCAGATGACGTTGATACCGGCCTGGGCCGCGCGGGCGGCCGTCTTGCGCACCGGGCTGGCCGGCGTCAGGGGCGGGGGTGTGTCCGTCATGAGGTCGTGATCCTTGGGCGTTCGTACTGGAAATGCAGGTGGTCAGGGTTCGCGGCGGGTGCGCAAGGGCAGGCCGCGCCAGATCAATCGTGCGTCAAAGCTTTGCGCAGAAAGCATCGTGAAGGCAACCGACAGGGCAAAGGACACCGCGGCCGGTCCCGGCCGGATCGAAGCGACGAAGCCCAGCTGCACCAGCGCCGACAGGATGGCCACGACAAAGACGTCGATCATCGACCAGCGACCGATGAATTCGACGACCTCATAGACCTTCAGCCGCGAATGGGCCTGGTCCACGCTGGCCGGGCGGCCCGCGACGACGGCCAGCCAGGCGATGGCCAGGAACTTGCCCACCGGCACGATGACCGAGGCGACGAAGACGATCAGCGCGATGTCGTAATTGCCGTAATGCATCAGCTCGACCACGCCGCCCAGGATCGTCGCCTCGGAGTTGCCGGCAAGGCCCGCGAAGGTCTGGGTGCTCATCATCGGGAAGACGTTGGCGGGGATATAGGCGATCAGCCCAGCCAGCCACCATGCCCAGACCTTCTGCAGGCCGCGCCGGTCGGGCGCGACCAGATGCGCGCCGCAGCGGTGACAGCGGGCCTGATCCTGGGGCCAGACCCGGCCGCAACGGTGGCACCCCGACAGACCGGCGCGATGCGCGGTCAGGACGGGGGCATCGGACTGTCCGGCAGGCGCGCTCATGCGTCGCCGGGGGCGGTCAGGGGGGCGGGGGTCTTGGCCTGATACTCGGTCTTCATGCCGGCATCCTCGATCGCGTCCCAGATCGAGGTCTGGCACATGAAGGCACGGCTGGCGAGGTTCACGAAGATCAGCGCGCAGAATGCCCAGAAGGCCGGGCCCAGATGGACGGTGGCAAGACCTGCGACCTTGATCAGCGCGACCGCGGTGCCGATGACAAAGATCTCGGCCATGGACCAGGGGCGCAGCAGTTCGGACCAGCGGAAGGCGATGGCCGCGTGGCGATGCGGAGGACGCCCCTGCGCCAGCGGGACCAACGTATACAGCAGCAAGAACGCCCGCAGGATCGGCAGGCCGATGATCATCGCCAGCACCGCCAAGACCAGCGGCAGCAGAACCCCGTCGGCAAAGGCCAACGCCACGTCGAACAGCGAGCTGGCATTGCCGAAGCCCATCGCCGACACCTCCAGGAAGGGAAAGAACACCGCCCCCACCAGCAGCACCATCGAGGTGAAGGCCAGCGCGATCAGCTGCGCGAACGCGCCGTCGCGCGGCTTGGCCAGGACCGTGCCGCAACGGATGCAGCGCGCGGTCTCTCCGACGTCCAGATCCTCCTGGACATGCAGGGCGTCGCAGAGCGGGCAGGCAATCAGCCCTTCGCCGGTCGACAGATCATATGTTTGTTCGCGTTCCATGCGCCGAAGATAAGCCTGACGGCCTGCGGTGCAAGCATGGCGCGAGCGGGCCACGCAGAATTGCACGCAGGCGCGGCGCTAATGCCGCGATCCGGCCCGCGCCGCCGATGTCAGGACGACCTGTCGCGGGCTGTTACCGCCCGCGGAACCGGCCTGGCCAAGCCGGAAGGTCAGCGCCAAGCGATAGGCGCCGGGCTGGGAATCGGTGGTGACATCGCCCTCCAGCTGCATAGAGAACGCCTCGATCAGCTGGCTGCCCAGACCGGTGCCGCCCGCGGCCTCGTCCGGGCCGGTAGAGTTCACCACCTCCAGAAGCCCCTGCCCCGGCGTGGGAGACGTCAGCGACACGCGCACCCACGGATCGCCGCCATCCGCCGGATTGCCCGCGTATTTCATGGCGTTGGTGAAGGCTTCGGTCGTCAGCAGGGTCAGCGGCACCGCCTGGTCGGGCAGCATCGTCAGCGGCTGGATGTCGGTCTGAACCTGCAGGTGACGGCCTGCGCTGGCCGATGCGGTGGTCAGCTGGGCGATGATGTCGGTGATCAACCGGTCGGCATAGACCTGATCCAGCTGTTCGGCCTGATACAGGTTGCGATAAATCGTGGCCAACGCCGCCACCCGGTCCTGGACCGAGCGCAGCACGCGTTTGGCGTCGCGGTCGTCGATCAGGCGGCTTTGCATGTTGATGATCGAGGCGATCAACTGAAGGTTGTTCTTGACCCGGTGATGGACCTCCTTGAGGAGGACGGTCTTTTCGGCGACGGCCTGCTCCATCGCCTCTTCGTCGCGGATCAGGATGCGGGCCATGTTGTGAAAGGTCTGGCTGACATCGGCGATCTCGGTCGGCGCATCGGCTAGGACCGGGGGCGGGCTGTCGCGATTGCCGATGGCGAAACGACGCATCTGTCCGCGCAGGACGGTGATGTGGCGCAGGACCAGCCGGAACACCGCGAAATAGGCGACCGCCAGCGACACCACCCACAGCGCCACCGGCAGCATGACCGCGCCGAAGCGCGACAGCTGGAACAGGCCGACGCCGGCGATGCTGGGGCTCCAGCTGCCAAGGGCATAGACCAGGCCGGGGACCACCGGCACGACGGTGAAGACGCGCATCTCTCCGCTGTTGGCGCGGGTGCGGAAGGTCGCCTCTCCCTGTCCAGGCAAACTGACCAGGGGTACGTCGCGGGGCAGCAGCTGGGCCGGGTCGTCACCTTGGCTGGTGTCCGCGATCAGCACGCGGCCGGAATTGTTGAAGGTCAGGATACGCGCACCTTCGGTCCCGAAATCCATCGCGTGGGTCGAACGCAGCAGCTCCTGCGTCAGGGACAGGGCGGTCAGGCCCAGGAATTCGCGGTCGCGATACAGGGGCTGCAGCACGACAACGACGGGTTCCCGGCTGACCGGCCCCTGGGCCATGGCGGTCACCGCGGTCATCGGGTTCTGCATGAACTCGCGGACCATGTCGCTGTTCGACAGGTCCAGCTGCGGGTCGTCCGGCCCGGCGGAACTGCATTCGACGCGCCCGTCCACCGGCACGAAGGCCGCATGGCGATAGGTGCCGCTGCGCTGCACGAAATTGCGCAGCAGATCCGAACACATGCCGGGCTGGCCGGCGCTTTCCAGGATCGCGGGGCCCAAGGCGTCGGCGGCCCCCAATGCGCTTTGCAGCAGAGCCCGCTCTCCGGCGGCGGCCGATGCTGTCCGGCCCAGCAGCGCGATTTCGGCACTGCGTTCCGCCTCGCGCGACAGGTGCAGGTTCTGGACAAGAGAGATCAGGCCGATCGGAAGGATCGCGATGGACAACAGCGCCCCGAGCCGAAACCCGAGACGCCGCGTGAATTCCATCCGTTGGGTGATCCGCCTCAGCACACCGCCCGCCTCAGCGAGAACTGTAGTTGTTCTGCGCCATGACAGCCAGGGTCGCCTGGTCGGTCATGCTCAACTCCTCACCCTGTTCCAGGTGCAGCAGTTCAGCCAGCTTGCGGCGCCCGCGATTGGCGCGCGACTTGACCGTGCCGACGGCGACCTTGGTCATCTCGGCCGCCTCCTCATAGGAAAAGCCCGATGCGCCGACCAGGATCAGTGCCTCGCGCTGTTCGTCGGGCAGTTTGTCAAAAGCCGCGCGGAAGTCGCGAAGGGCAAGGCGCCCGTCATGGTCGGGCCGCGTCGCCTGGCGGGCGGCATGGATGCCGTCGATGTCGCTGACCTCACGCTTGGTCTTTCGGCGCGACGAATAGAACGTGTTGCGCAGGATGGTGAACAGCCAGGCGCGCAGGTTCGTTCCGGCCTGGAACTTGTCCATGTTCGTCCACGCCTTGACGATGGTGTCCTGCACCAGATCGTCGGCCGACGCCCCCTCGCGGGTCAGCGACAGCGCAAAGGCCCGCAATGCGGGCAGATGGTCGACCAGCTGGTCGCGCGGATGAACCGAAGGGGAATTGGTCATGGAAATGAAACACCGGAAAGCTTGGGGATCGAGGAACGCCGGGCCGGGAAACGGATCATTCCTGTTCCTTCAACTTCTTCAGCAGTTCCAGAAACCGATCGGGGATCTGGTCAGTTGCATCCTGCTCATAGACGCGTTTCAGGTTCTCATCGATCTGTTTTTCCACAGCCGCTCTCCTGCGGTCGTCTCGCTTTGGTGTCATATTCGTGTCAGTCCCGACAAACTTGTGCGCACAGCATGCAACCGATAGGGGGTTCAGTTGGTTCCCTGCAATACGCGATTTAAGAGGACTGTGTAATGACTGTTGCCGATCTGGCCCAATCCATCGGGCGCGAGCTTCCGTTTCTGCGTCGCTATGCGCGCGCCCTGACCGGCAGCCAGCGCGCCGGCGACAATTATGCAGCCGCCACGCTGGAGGCGATCCTGACCGATCGCAGCGTCCTGGACGGCGAAGACGACCTGCGCATCGCGCTGTTCAAGACGTTCCACGTGATCTGGCAAAGCTCGGGCCAGCCGGTGGACGATGCCGAGATGTCCGAACGTGAACGCCGGGCCCAGGGCCATCTGCGCGGCCTGACGCCAAACTCGCGCGAGGCCCTGTTGCTGCGCACGATCGAGGAGCTGCGCGCCGACCAGATCGCCCGCGTGATGCAGATCGAGGCCGCCGAGGCGGAGGAACTGGTCCAGATCGCCCTGAACGAGATGGGCCAGGCGCTGCGCGGCAAGGTCATGGTCATCGAGGACGAGATGATCATCGCGATGGACCTGAAGGGCATCGTTCAGGCAATGGGCCATGACGTCACCGGCGTCGCCCGCACCCACACCGCCGCGATCGAGCTGGCGGGCAAGCACCGTCCCGACCTGATCCTGGCCGACATCCAGCTGGCCGACGGATCGTCGGGCGTCGACGCCGTCAACGAGCTGCTGGGCAGCATGGGCGACATCCCGGTGATCTTCATCACCGCATTCCCGGAACGCCTGCTGACGGGCGACCGCCCTGAGCCGGCCTTCCTGATCTCCAAGCCCTACAGCGAGGAGCAGGTGCGTTCGGCGGTCAGCCAGGCAATGTTCTTTGCCTCGACCGAGGGCCTGAACGCCTGAGGACAAGGACAGGGGCGCCCCGACCGGGCGCCCCTTTCACTTTGCCTTCTCGGCCAGCAGTTCGTCAAAGCCGCGCCGTGCCTCGCGTGCCGCACGCATCCGGCGACGCCGCGCCAGTTCGACATTGATCAGCGCACCCAACAGCACCGAGAACCCCGCCAGATAGAACCACATCAGCAGCGCCACCACGGTCCCGATCGAGCCGTAGATACGGTTGTAGCTGTTAAAGCTGCCCAGATAGGCGGAAAACGCGATCGACCCTGCCGACCACAGCACGGCCGCGAACAGCGCGCCCCAAGTGAAGATCGGGGTCCGCGGCGTCTTGACGTTGGGACCATAGCGATACAGCACCCCGATGGTCACGATCACCAGCAGGAACATCCCCGCCCAAGGCAGCACCGTCAGCAGCGATGCCCGCACCGGCGCAAAGACCAGGAAGTTCAGCAGCACCGGCACCACGACGATCGTCGCAAGCCCCGCAAGGGAGATCCCGACGATCACCAATGTCAGCGCATAGGCCAGCACGAAGCCGAAGATCGTCGAATGCGCCCGCACCCCATAGGCGGCGTTCAAACCGCGGATCAGGGCGTCCACCCCCGCCCGCGCCGCGACGGTGGCGATCATGAACGACACGAATGACGTCCACCCGACCGAGGTCTGGCCATTTTGCGTCAGCGTGGTCACCTGGTCGTCGACGATGTCGGACGCGCCGTCCGGCAGGAATTCATGCGCGACGTCCAGATAGGTCAGGACGACCATCGGGTCGAACCACAGGCTCCACAGCGCGATGATCGCGGCCAGTCCGGGAAACACCGCGAACATCGCATAGAACGCGACGCCCGCCGCGATCAGCGTCATGTGGGTCTTGTCCATCCGTTCGAAGATGGCGCCCCAGAATGATCCCAGATCCCGCAGCCAGTCCAGCATCCCGCCCCGCATCCCTTTTCGTCAGCATGGTCCGCGAAACCGGCCCGCGCAAGACCGCCGTCAGGTCGTGGCGAAGCGCGCCCAGACCGAATCCTCGCCCAGCTTGGCCACGAACTGGGCATGGGCCTGCGCCTCGTCCGGGGTCAGTCGGGGCGGCAGGGGGCGGGGACGCGCGGCGCGCGGGCGCATCTGGCCATCGGGGCTGCGGGCAGCGTCGTCCTGTGCACCGGGCTTGTCCAGAACCAGGTCGGGCTGCCGGCCACCGATCAGTTCCAGATAGACCTCGGCCAGCAGTTCGCTGTCCAGCAAGGCGCCGTGCAGCTCGCGACCCGAATTGTCCACGCCGAAGCGGCGGCACAGCGCATCCAGCGTCGCGGGCGATCCCGGAAACTTCTCGCGTGCCAGCATCAGCGTGTCCAGCGCCCGCGACCATGGCAGCGGCTTGTGCCCCGCGCGTTTCAGTTCGGCGTTCAGGAATTTCATGTCGAAGCTGGCATTGTGGATCACCAGCTTGGCGTCGTCGGCGATGAAGTCCATGAAATCACTGACGATCGCTGCGAATTTCGGCTTGTCGCGCAGAAAGTCGTCGCCCAGGCCGTGGACGTCGAACGCCTCCTTGGGCATCGACCGTTCGGGGTTGATGTAGACGTGGAAGGTGCGCCCGGTGGGCAGGTGGTTCATCAGTTCCAGCGCGCCGATCTCGACGATGCGGTCGGCACCCTCGGCATCGAAGCCGGTGGTTTCGGTGTCCAGGACGATCTCACGCATGGGGGGCAACCTCGTTCACGATGCGGGCGACGGCGGCACGGGCGCCATCCAGGCTGTCGGTCGGAATGATCCAGTCGGCGCGCGCACGCTTGTCCGCGTCGGGCATCTGGCGCGCCAGGATCATGGCCAGCGTATCGCGCGTCATGCCCGGACGCGCAAGCACGCGGGCCGCCTGAGTGGCAGGATCGGTGGACACCACCGCGACCCCGTCCAGATCAGGGGGATGCGCGCTTTCGAACAGCAGGGGGATGTCCAGGACGACCAGGGGTGCGCCCACATGTCGCGCCAGGAAATCCTGCCTGTCCCGTGCGACCAGGGGGTGGACGATCCCCTCCAGCCGCGTCAGTGCGGCAGGGTCGGCGGCAAGCGCGGTCCTCAGCGCGCCCCGGTCGACTCCGCCCTGGACCAAGGCCGTTGGAAAGGCGGCGGCGACCGGCGCCACGGCCGATCCGCCCGGGGCATACAGACGATGGACGGCCTGATCCGCGTCCCAGACCGGGTGACCAAGATCGCGGAACATCTGTGCCGTGGTCGATTTGCCCATGCCGATGCTGCCGGTCAGGCCAAGACGAAAGGTCATTCCAGCGCGACCCGCCGCGCCTCGTCGTCGACATCGGGGCGCTGGCCGAACCAGCGTTCAAAGCCTGGGGCCGCCTGGTGCAGCAGCATTCCCAGACCATCGACCACGCGGCATCCGCGGGCCTGCGCCTCGGTCAGGAAGGGGGTCATCAGCGGGGTATAGACCAGGTCGGTGACCAAGGCGCCGGGCGACAGCGCGTCCAGTGGCACCCGCAGCGGCTGTTTTCCATCCATCCCAAGCGAGGTGGCGTTGACGACGGTGGATGCGCCTTCCAGCATGTTGCCGACCTGGGCCCAGTCATAGACGACCAGCCGCGCCCCGAACTCTGCCTTGATCTGTTCCGCCCGCAGCCGCGTCCGGTTGGCGATGCGCAACTCCTTGACGCCGCTGTCCAGCAGGGATGCGACCACCGCGCGTGCCGCACCCCCCGCACCGATCACCGCGGCGGGGCCCAGATCGGGCTGCCAGTCGGGTTCGTTCTGCCGCAGGTTCGCGATGAAGCCATAGCCGTCGGTATTGTCGGCATGGATCTTGCCGTCGGGGCGAAAGATCAGCGTGTTGGCGGCACCGATCAGGGCCGCGCGGTCCGTGACCGTGTCGGCCAGCGTCAGGACCGCCTCCTTGTGGGGAATGGTGACATTGGCGCCGACGAAACCGGCACGCGGCAGGATGCGCAGAACTTCGGCCAGATGTTCGGGCATTACCGGGATCGGCACGTAATGGCCGGGCAGGCCATAGCGAGCCAACCAATGTCCGTGCAGGCGCGGAGAGCGCGAATGCGCGATGGGCATGCCGATCACGCCGGCCAGGGGCGCGTGGGTGATCTGGCTGGCGGGCAGGTCGTCTTGCATCGGCTTGATCATCACATGGCGTCTTTCGGTGCAGACTAGGCACACGGACGGCGTGACGAAAGCCCCTGTCGGTATGTGGCGGCATATCCGTGGCGGATCGGGCAGGCACGCTGTGGACAAATCCTCGGAGGAATCGGCGCCGGGGTTGGTGGCAACCCTCGTCAATCCCCTGCCTGTCCTGATTTGCCCTTGGAACAAAGCAAAAACAGCAGGGCGTTTTCCACAGGGGGACGAATCGGGCATCCCGATCGGGCGGCCTGTGGAGGAATCGGCGGCCAAATCATTATCCGCAAAGTTATCCACATATGATCGCTTTGTTTACAAACGGTTTTCAGGTCGGCTTGCCGCTTTCGCACATGCTTGTCCACAACGCCCGATTCTGAGGAAATCCTGGTGAACAGAGTCCAATTCCTGCTGTCCACAGGCCCTACTTCAACAACATTCCTTTCTTTATCTTTCTTATTTAAGAGAAGACCGAAGAGAGGTTTCGCGATGATCGACGGACTGGCCCTGATTTATCCCTATGTGAAGGCGTTCCACGTCATGGCCGTCATTTCGTGGATGGCGGGCCTGTTCTACCTGCCCAGGCTGTTCGTCTATCACGCCGAACGCCAAGGAGAATCGGCCGAACCGGTCGCAAGTTTTTTGATCATGGAACAGAAGCTGCTGCGGCTGATCATGAACCCGGCGATGATCGCCACGTGGGTCAGCGGATTGGCCCTGGTGATGACGCCGGGCATCGTCAGCTGGGACATGACCTGGCCGTGGGTCAAGGCGGCCTGCGTGATCGCGATGAGCGTGTTTCACATGTGGTGCGCGCGCGAACGGCGGCATCTGTCGGCCGGAATGGCCCTTGCCGGGCGGTCCTATCGGATGATGAACGAGGTGCCGACCCTGCTGATGGTAGGGATCGTGACCGCCGTGATCGTCAAGTTCTGATCGAAAAGATTGACTCGTGACCGGCGCGGCCTTATCTGCGCCCCAACCCCGGCCGTCCGGTACGGGATTCCCTTGAACACCTGTCTGCTCCGTCCGATACGTCGCGCGGCCGAAAGTTTGCATCAGAATGACCGAAGAACGCCTGAATCTGTCCGACCTCAAGGCAAAGAGCCCCGCCGACCTGCTGTCGATGGCCGAGGAGTGGGAGATCGAGAACGCCTCGACCATGCGCAAGGGCGAGATGATGTTCTCGATCCTCAAGGAGCATGCCGAGGAGGGCTGGGAAATCGGCGGCGAAGGCGTTCTAGAGGTCGTCCAGGACGGCTTTGGCTTCCTGCGGTCGACCGAGGCGAACTATCTGCCCGGACCGGACGACATCTATGTCAGCCCCGACATGATCCGTCAGCACTCGCTGCGCACGGGTGACACGGTGGACGGCGTCATCCGTGCGCCTGGCGACAACGAACGGTATTTTGCGCTGACGAAGGTCGAGAAGATCAACTTTGAGGAGCCGGAAAAGGCCCGTCACAAGGTCGCATTCGACAACCTGACGCCGCTTTACCCGGACGAACGCCTGAACATGGAGATCGAGGATCCCACGGTGAAGGATCGCAGTGCCCGGATCATTGATCTGGTGGCGCCGATCGGCAAGGGTCAGCGGTCGCTGATCGTGGCACCGCCGCGGACGGGTAAGACGGTTCTGCTGCAGAACATCGCGCATTCGATCGAGAAGAACCATCCGGAATGCTATCTGATCGTCCTACTGATCGACGAGCGCCCCGAGGAAGTGACCGACATGCAGCGCAGCGTGCGCGGCGAGGTCGTGTCCTCGACCTTCGATGAACCGGCCAGCCGCCACGTTGCGGTGTCCGAGATGGTCATTGAAAAGGCAAAGCGTCTGGTCGAGCATAAACGAGATGTTGTGATTCTTTTGGACTCTATCACAAGACTTGGTAGAGCATTCAATACTGTTGTCCCAAGCTCGGGCAAGGTGCTGACCGGTGGTGTCGATGCGAATGCATTGCAGCGGCCAAAGCGGTTCTTCGGTGCGGCACGCAATATCGAGGAAGGTGGCAGCCTGACAATCATCGCCACGGCGCTGATCGACACCGGATCGCGCATGGACGAGGTGATCTTTGAAGAATTCAAGGGTACGGGCAATAGCGAGATCGTCCTGGACCGCAAGGTTGCAGACAAACGCGTCTTCCCAGCCATGGACATCCTGAAATCCGGTACGCGGAAAGAGGAACTGCTGGTCGACAGCAAGGACCTGCAAAAGACCTATCTGCTGCGTCGCATCCTGAACCCGATGGGCACCACCGACGCTGTAGAGTTCCTGATTTCCAAGATGAAACAGACCAAGAGCAACGCCGAGTTCTTCGACTCGATGAACGCCTGACGAGGCAGCCATGGACCTGATCTTTGCAGAAGCCACCCCGCCCGGGCGGGGGGGGGTTTCTGTCATCCGTCTGAGCGGCACGAATGCTCGGCTGACTGCCGAGCGTCTTGTCGGCCAAATGCCTGACGCGCGTCATGCGTATTTTCGGACCTTGAGGCACGATGACGAGCCAATCGACCAGGTTCTGGCAATGTGGTTCCCAGAGGGTCAGAGTTTTACCGGCGACGAAGTGGCAGAACTGCATCTGCATGGTGCACCTGTGATTTCACGACGGGTGGGGTCCGCGCTGCTGTCCATGGGTGCCAGACCAGCGGAAGCCGGTGAGTTCACACGGCGAGCCTTTCTGAACGGCCGGATGGATCTCGCCGAAATCGAGGGGCTGGGTGATCTGCTTGCCGCAGAGACAGAGGCTCAGCGTAAGCTGGCCTTGCGCACTGCGAGCGGCGAACTGGCCCAAAAGGCGTTGGAATGGCGCCAGCTTCTGATCGAAGCTGGCGCCTTGGTCGAGGTCAGTGTTGATTTCGCGGACGAAGACGTTCCTGATGAGGTCCCCAATCGGGTTTTCGAAGCAATTGCAGAACTACGCGAAGCGCTGCAGCGCGAGTTGGCAGGATTTTCATCGGCCGAACGGATCAGGATGGGGTTCGAAGTCGCTATCATCGGACCGCCAAATGCCGGAAAATCGAGTCTTCTGAACAGGTTGGCCCAGAGAGATGTGGCGATCGTATCCGATCGGGAGGGAACGACAAGAGATGTAATTGAACTCAAGTTCGATCTGAACGGGTTGCCCGTGACGTTTCTTGATACGGCAGGTTTGCGGGAATCTGACGATGCTGTTGAGAGGATTGGGATCGACCGTGCATTGAATCGCGCTAAAAGTGCTGATCTGCGTATCCATCTTTCACGTGACGGGGATATCGTCCAAGAACTTTGGCACCCTGATGACGTCATTGCGGTCAGCCATGCGGACATCTATGAAAGTGACGCCGATCTGACACTATCCGCAGTGACCGGGCATGGTATTGACAAAATGCTTGGTATAATCGGGGAAATACTGAGAAACCGTGTTTCTTCGGCAGGTCTGATCAGTCATGAGCGGCAGCGTCTAGAAATCATCACCGCACTTGATGCAGTTGAAGGCTTAGGGGGATTGCCCGCAGAACTTATTGCGGAGAAGATTCGTGTATCTGCAGCATCGTTAGATCGTTTGCTTGGAAGAATCGGTGCGGACGACTATCTTGATGTTATCTTTTCCTCGTTTTGCATCGGCAAGTAGGAGTTGTTTCACGTGAAACATTACGACGTCGCAGTCATTGGTGGGGGGCATGCAGGCTTGGAAGCAGCTAGCGCTGCGGCGCGCCTTGGTGCAACTGTAGCCCTGGTCACCATGCGCCGCGAGGACATCGGTACGTTATCCTGCAATCCTGCTATCGGTGGACTTGGCAAAGGTCATTTAGTCCGTGAAGTCGACGCGATGGATGGCGTGATGGGACGCCTGGCTGACCAAGCCGGTATCCAGTTTAGGCTTCTGAACCGTCGAAAAGGGCCTGCAGTTCAAGGGCCTAGGGCTCAGATGGATAGAGATCTTTACCGCGCCGCCGCTTGGGAGCTTATTTCCAGCTACGTTGGCGTTGATGTCGTGTTCGGCGAGGCTGTTGAATTTCTTGGCGATGCAAATGTTGTCGAAGGAGTGAGCTTATCCGACGGAAGAGACGTACGTGCTAAATCAGTTGTCCTGACAACAGGCACGTTTCTCAATGGCATGATACATATTGGCGACGTCAGCCGTCCTGCCGGTCGTTGGGGGGATAGGGCGGCAAGCAGGCTTGGTGAGAGCCTTGCCAAGTTTGCCCTGCCACTGGGTCGCCTGAAAACTGGAACGCCGCCGCGGATCAGAAAATCGTCAATCGATTGGGATAGTCTGGAATCTCAACCAGGTGACGAAACGCCGGTCACCTTCTCTTATCTTCTTGCCGTGTCGTTAGTTCAGCAGATCGATTGCAAGATCACACATACAAATGCGACGACACATCGAATCATCAAAGAAAATATTCAGAAATCTGCGATGTATGGTGGTCACATCAGTGGTCGCGGACCCAGATATTGTCCCTCGATAGAGGATAAAATAATTCGCTTTGCCGACAAAGATTCCCATCAGGTATTTCTGGAGCCGGAAGGATTGGATAGCGATATCGTATACCCGAACGGCATTTCAACTTCTCTGCCTGAGGATGTGCAGCTGGCTTATGTTCGGTCCATCCGGGGGATGGAGAATGCGGAGATCACTCAGCCAGGGTATGCGGTCGAGTATGATTATATCGACCCTACGTCCCTAGATACGACGCTCGCAGTCAGATCAGTTCGAGGCCTGTTCTTGGCAGGTCAGATTAACGGAACGACAGGATACGAGGAAGCAGCTGCCCAAGGACTCGTTGCTGGCTTGAATGCCGCACTTAAGGCGGCAGACAAGGCACCTGTGACCTTTAGTCGGACAAACAGCTATATTGGTGTGATGATCGACGATCTGGTCACAAGAGGCGTGACAGAACCCTACCGTATGTTTACATCCCGCGCCGAGTTCAGATTGACGTTACGGGCGGACAATGCAGATCAACGTCTTACCCCGATGGCAATCGAGATAGGATGCATTTCGAATGAACGGTCTGTGTCGTTTCAGGAGCGTCAATCGAAATACACTTATGCACGCGATCGTCTTAGTTCTGTTTTCTTATCACCGAATGATCTGAGCAGTGCCGGAATCCACGTCTCGAGGGACGGGCAAAGAAGGACTGTCTTTAGCTTGCTCGGTCATAGCGATATCAATCCGGACAAACTCGCAGATATTGTTCCTGAACTGGCTGCTGTCTCCAGTGAAACATTGGTGCAATTGCGGAACGATGCTTTGTACGAGCAGTATACTGATCGGCAAAATAAAGATGCTGAATTAATCAGAGCTAATGAGACTACGTCTCTCGACCCTGATATTGACTACAGCGGCTTGGGCGGTCTCTCGTCTGAATTGCGTGGAAAGCTTTCGGATCGTCGACCTAAAACTGTGTTCGAGGCTTCAAAGATTGAGGGAATGACACCAGCCGCTTTGACGCTATTAATCGTCGCTTCGAAGACAAGCGTGCGTCGTACTGCATGATTGTTTCACGTGAAACACATGAGAGGCTTATCGCATACGAAGCTCTCGTACGGAAATGGAATGCGAGAATAAACTTGGTTGCGCCTTCTACACTTCCGGAGTTCAACTCAAGACATATTCAGGACAGCATTCAGATCTTCGATCATGTAAAACTTTCGGAAGGGAATTGGGTAGACCTTGGAAGCGGCGGCGGACTTCCTGGAATAGTTGTCTCAATATATGCTCAGAAGGCCCCGCTGACGGTGTCCTTAGTTGAAAGCGATCAGCGGAAGTCAGCGTTTTTGCGCACCGTCATTCGAGAGCTATCGTTGCAAAATGTATCGATCCTGACAGATCGTATAGAAAATGTTCCCCCACTCACCGCAAACTTTATTTCTGCTCGGGCGCTTGCACCATTGTCGGTCCTTCTTCCGATGGTCCGAAGGCACATGCACCAGGATGGCACCGCAATGTTCCTGAAAGGCCGTTCGTGGAAAGCGGAGTGCGACGAAGCAAGGAAGGAATGGCGATTTGACGTTACCAGCTTTCCAAGTAAAACAGATCCAGACGCAGCCATCCTAAAAATTACCGGAGTCTCGCATGCCTGAACAGCATATTGTGGCAATCGCGAACCAGAAGGGCGGCGTTGGCAAGACGACGACCGCTGTTAACTTGGGTGCTGCCTTGGCGCAAGCAGGCTATCCGACGATACTTGTCGACCTGGACCCTCAAGGAAATGCGTCAACGGGACTGGGAATTGGGACCGAAGACCGTGATTTCACGGTCTATGACCTTTTGACCGGCGATGCGGATCTCATGACTGCAGCTGTCGACACCGCGGTTCCGAACCTGCGGGTTGTCCCATCGACATCCGATCTTGCGTCTGCCGACGTACAACTGTCCCAAGTTGCTGATCGCACGCGTCTTTTGGAACGCCAGTTATCTGATGCACCACATGGAACGATCGTGCTGATCGACTGTCCGCCGGCCTTGGGTCTGTTGACGGTTAATGCGATGGTCGCGGCGTCCAGTGTTCTTGTTCCGCTTCAGGCGGAATTCTATGCCTTGGAGGGTTTGTCGCAATTGCTGGGTACGGTGAAGCAGGTCCGCCAAGGCGCCAATCCCAAGCTTCGCATCAATGGCATTCTTCTTACGATGTCCGATTATCGGAACAACTTGTCGCAGCAGGTGGAGGCAGACGCGCGCGAGACGCTTGGCGATCTTGTCTATCCCACGGTCATTCCCAGAAACGTCCGCGTGTCCGAGGCCCCGTCACATGCGCAGCCGGTGTTGATCTATGATCCGTCGTCAAAGGGCAGCCACGCCTATCGTCAATTCGCGACCGAATTCACGGCGCGCCTGAAACTGATCCCGGAGATTGCGTGATGTCGGACAGCAAGATTGCGAAACGTGGCCTTGGCCGGGGTCTGTCCGCATTGATGGCCGACATGGACCTGGGGGACAGCGCAGGTCCTGCGCAATCGCGAGATCGCATGATGCTCCCGATCGAGCAGATCACCGCTAATCCTGACCAGCCGCGTCGTACCTTCGATCCGGACGCGTTACAGGAGCTTGCCGCCTCCCTGCGACAGCGCGGTGTGCTTCAGCCCCTTATCGTGCGTCCCCACCCACAGGACAAGGATCTCTATCAGATCGTCGCGGGCGAACGGCGCTGGCGTGCAGGCCAGATGGCGCAACTGCATGAGATGCCGGTCATCATCCGAGACATGTCGGATACAGAGGTTTTGGAAGTCGCCATTATCGAGAATATTCAGCGTGCCGACCTGAATGCGATCGAAGAAGCGGCATCGTTCCGGCAACTGATGGACCGTTTCGGTCATACGCAGGAAAAACTGGCCGAAGCGCTGAACAAGAGCCGCAGTCACATCGCAAACCTTCTTAGGCTGTTGTCATTACCCGATTCCGTCCAGGATATGGTCAAGGACGGCAAGCTCAGTGCGGGGCACGCCCGCGCCTTGATTACCGCTCCCAACGCTGCGCAGTTGGCCCGTAGGGTCAGTGAAAAAGGCCTGTCAGTCCGTGATACCGAAGAGATGGTGCGAAAGCTGTCGCAGGACGGTGGCGAAAAGCCGCGCAAGGCCTCGCGAAGCGCTGCAAAGGATGCCGATACCAAGGCGCTGGAGGCAGATCTGGGTGCTCATCTGAAGATGCGCGTGCAGATTTCACATGGAGGTGCGGATGGTGGGCAGTTGACGATCACCTATCGGGATCTGGACCAGCTGGATCAGCTGTGCCAGCTTCTTGGAGGCAATCGCTGACCATATATAGTATATAGTAAGAAATTTACTGCTAAATCCTGATTATTGGCTGGGTCGCGTTACCAGAAACAGCGCGACCAGCCCACAGATCGCCGCCTGAGTCGCGACGACCCAAGGCGGCATCCCCACCCACCACGAAATGCCGACCCCGGAGCTCATCGCGGTGATGGCCCAGATCTTGGCCAACCGCCCAACGACACCACGTTCCTGCCACGCACGCACGGGTGGTCCGTAGGTGGGGTGATCCAGGATCCGACGCTCCAATGTCGGAGAGGATCGTGCAAAGGCCCACGCGGCGACCAGAAGGAAGGGGACCGTCGGCACCACCGGCAAGGCGACACCGACGATCCCGCACAAGGCAAACAGCCATCCCAAGACCAACCACATCCGGCGCCGCATCGGTCAGGCCGCCAGTTCGCGCAGAATCGCGTTCAGCACCGGCCGGCCCTGCGCGGTTGCCCGGATGCGCCCATCACGGCGGTCGATCATCCCCATGTCGATCAGTGACGTCACCGCATGCTCCTCCAGCGGCTTACCGGACAGGGCCGCATAGCGCGCTTCGTTCAGGCCTTCGGTCAGGCGCAGGGACATCAACAGGTACTCGGTCGCCTGCTCATGCGCGGGAATGGCGTCGCGCGGCACCTCTCCGGTTCCGGTGGTTTCCACCGCCTGCAGCCAGGCTCCGGGCATGCGATGCGCCTCGGTCGCCATGCGTCCGTGTGGCAGGGTCAGCCGTCCATGCGCACCGGGACCGACGGCCGCCCAGTCCCCCTGGCGCCAGTAGACCAGATTGTGACGGCTCTGCGCGCCGGGGCGGGCGTGGTTCGAAATCTCATAGCATCCCATGCCGGCAGCCTCGCACAGGTCCTGGGTGTCGAAATACATGTCGGCTGACAGGTCGTCATCCGGCAGGTCGCGCAGCTTTCCCGCCGCGGCCCGCGCGCCAAAGGCCGTGCCGGGCTCAATCGTCAGCTGATACAGCGACAGATGATCCACGGCCATGGACAGCGCTTCGCGCAGTTCCGCCCGCCAGGCGGTGCGATCCTGGCCCTGTCTGGCATAGATCAGGTCGAAACTGACCCTGTCGAAGACGCTGCGCGCGACGTCGAATGCCGTGCGCGCCTCGGTCACGGAATGCATGCGACCAAGCCGGTGCAGGTCGGTGTCGTTCAGTGCCTGTATGCCCATCGACAGGCGGTTCACACCCGCATCGGCAAATCCGCGAAAGCGGCCCTTTTCGACGCTGGTCGGATTGGCTTCCAGCGATATCTCGATGTCGTTGGCAAAGCCCCATCCGGCCTGGGCGGCGCGGATCACCGCATCGACCGTCTCGGGCAGCATCAGCGATGGGGTACCGCCTCCAAAGAAGATGCTGCCCAGATGCCGGTCCGGCGTTTCGGCGGCAAGGCGCGCGATCTCGGCGGACAGGGCGTCGGCCCATCGGCGCTGATCGACATGGGCCACGACATGGCTGTTGAAATCGCAATAGGGACACTTGGCCGCGCAGAAGGGCCAATGCACATAAAGGCCGAACCCCCCGGTACGCCAATCCTCGCCCGGGACCGTCATCCGCGGAACGCCGTGACTTCGATCTCGACGCGCATCTCGGGGCGGATCAGGCCCGCGACCACCATCGTGGCCGCAGGCCGGATATCGCCAAGCGCATCGGACAGGGGGGGGGCGATGACGTCGACCAGAGCCGCATCGGTGATCGTGTACTGCACCCGGACGATGTCGGCGGGCGCAAAGCCCGCCTGCTCCAGCACCGAAAAGATCGTCGTGAAACAGTTGCGCGCTTGCCGACAGGCATCCTCCGGCATGGTCATGTCGGCATAGTCGTAGCCGGTGACACCCGACACGAAGCACCAGTCGCCCTTGACCACGGCGCGGCTGTAGGCCAACCGCGCCTCGAAGGGCGATCCGGTGGTCAGCCTATGCAAAGCAGGCCTCGATCATGCGCGACACGGCGCGGGCGCGATGGCTGAGGCTGTTCTTGGTCTTGGCGGGCATCTCTCCCAAGGTGACAGGGTGTCCGTCGGGCTGGAAGATCGGGTCATACCCGTGACCCTCGGCCCCGCGCGGCGGCCAGACGACCTGGCCCGGCAGAACGCCCTCGAACACCTCCTCGTGGCCGTCGGGCCACATCAGCACCAGTGTGCAGCGGAACTGCGCGCGACGCGGGGCAGGGGCATCCACTGCCTCCAATTCGCGCCAGGTGCGCTCCATGGCCATGGCGAAATCGCGGCCCTGGGGCGTTTCGGCCCAGTCCGCGGTCTGGACACCCGGCGCGCCGCCCAAGGCATCGACGCAGATGCCGCTGTCGTCCGACAGGACGGGCAGGCCGGTCGCCTGCATCGCGGCGCGTGCCTTGATGCGGGCATTGCCGACGAAGCTGTCCTCGGTTTCGGCGGGTTCGGCCAGACCCAGCTGGGCCGCACCGACCACCTCGACGCCATAGGGCGCCAGCAGGGCGCGCATCTCGTCCAGCTTGCCGGCGTTGTGCGTCGCGACCAGCAGCCGCTTGTCGGTGAATTGCCTCATGCCACGGCCGCCTTCTGCGCGGCGACCAGATCGGCCATCCCGGCCTCGGCCAGGTCCAGCAGACGTCCCATCTCGTCGCGCGAGAAGGTCGCGCCTTCGGCCGACATCTGCACCTCGATCAGGCGGCCCGCACCGGTCAGCACGAAGTTGCCGTCGGTCCCGGCCTCGCTGTCCTCGGCATAGTCCAGGTCCAGAAGCGGCTGACCCGCATAGATGCCGCAGCTGACGGCCGCCACGTGGTCCAGGATCGGATCGCTGGAGATCGCGCCGGCCTTCAGCAGCTTGTTCACCGCCAAACGCAGCGCCACCCAGCCCCCGGTGATGGACGCACAGCGCGTGCCGCCGTCCGCTTGGATCACGTCGCAGTCGATGCTGATCTGGCGTTCGCCCAGGGCGCTGCGGTCGATGCCCGCGCGCAGGCTGCGGCCGATCAGGCGCTGGATCTCCTGCGTGCGGCCCGACTGCTTGCCCTGGGCTGCCTCGCGGCGGTTGCGCGTGTTCGTGGCGCGTGGCAGCATGCCGTATTCGGCCGTGACCCAGCCCAGGCCGGTGCCTTTCAGGAAACGCGGCGGGTTGTCCTCGATGGTGGCGGTGCACAGGACATGCGTGTCGCCGCACCGGATCAGACAGGACCCCTCGGCGTGGCGCATCACCCCGGTTTCAATTGAAATCGGACGCATTTGGGCTAGATTCCGGCCGGACGGGCGCATGACTGTTCCTTTTCGTGAGGTTAGGATGCCCATACCGTCCGGGGGCACCATCACGCAACCCCACCGGGGGTCACAAGACGGGGCGCATGAACCAGGAATCGCTGCTGCACGAGATGAACGACCGGTCCCGCGAGGTGTTTCGCCGGGTCGTCGAATCCTATCTGGAGACCGGAGAGCCTGTGGGCTCTCGCACCCTGACCCGCGCGCTGTCCGAAAAGGTCAGCGCCGCGACCATCCGAAACGTGATGCAGGACCTGGAATTCATGGGACTGCTGGACAGCCCGCATGCATCCGCAGGGCGCCTGCCGTCGCAGATGGGCCTGCGCCTGTTCGTCGACGGCATGATGGAAATCGACGCCGTCAATTCGACCGACCGTGCCGCCATCGACCAGACGCTTGGCAATGACGACCCCGAGACCGGGGTGCTGCTGGACCGCGTCAGCACGGCGCTGTCCTCGATCACGCGCGGCGCGTCGCTGGTCCTGATGCCCAAGCACGAAGCGCCAATCCGTCACATCGAATTCGTCAGCCTGGGGCCGGATCGGGCGCTGGTGGTTCTGGTCTTTGCCGACGGCCATGTCGAGAACCGCATCTTTACCCCGCCGCCCGGCCAGACCCCGTCATCGATGCGCGAGGCCGGCAATTTCCTGAACGCCATGGCCGAGGGCAAGACATTGGCCGAACTGCGCGGCCATCTGTCCCAGCAGATCAACGTCCGCAGACGCGAATTGGACGTGCTGGCCGCAGAGTTGGTGGAATCGGGCATCGCGCTGTGGGGCGCCGAGGCCACCGACCCGCGCCTGATCGTGCGGGGACGCGCGAACCTGCTGGACCGCGAGGCCGCCGATCTGGACCGCATCCGCGTGCTGTTCGACGACCTGGAACGCAAGCGCGACATCGTCGAGTTCCTGGAACTGACCGAACGGGGCGAGGGCGTGCGCATTTTCATCGGCTCCGAGAACAAGCTTTTTTCACTTTCGGGTTCCGCTCTGGTGGTTTCACCCTATATGAATGCCGACCGGAAAATTGTGGGTGCGGTGGGTGTCATCGGGCCGACCCGGCTGAATTACGGCCGGATCGTGCCGATCGTCGATTATACCGCGCAGCTGGTCGGGCGGGTGCTGTCCGGCCGGAAAGGATGAAGTGAAATGACCGAGCAGAACGAACAGCCCATGGACGAATTCATGGATGACCCCCTGGCAGAGCCCGATGACGCGCTGGCCCAGCTGACCGCCGAGCGCGACGAGCTGCGCGACAAGTGGATGCGCGCGCTGGCCGATGCCGAAAACTCGCGCAAGCGGGCCGACAAGGACCGCCGCGACGCCGAGAATTACGGCGGATCGCGCCTGGCACGCGACCTGCTGCCCGTGCATGACGCCCTGACCCGCGCGCTGGACGCCGCGGGAGAGGAGCAGCGCACCGCCGCCGCCGCTCTGATCGAGGGGGTCGAACTGACCCTGCGCGAGCTGTCCAACGTGTTCACCAAGCACGGCGTGACCATCATCCGCCCCGAGGCCGGCGACAAGTTCGACCCCACCCACCACGAGGCGATGTTCGAGGCCGCGGTCCCCGGCACCGTCGCGGGCCACATCATCCAGGTGATGGATAACGGCTTCATGCTGCACGACCGCCTGCTGCGCCCGGCCAAGGTCGGCGTGTCCTCGACCCCCGCCAGCTGACCGATTCGCAGCCCGGTCCGCGGGCCGGGCTGCTACCTTCCGCTGACTTGCCGAATGTTCCCGATGGCGCGACGCTTGGTCACACCGGTCAGCCAGAGGAGGGGATGATGACCAGCACTCAGGGGGTGCATATCCACCCTGCCGTCGATCACGGCATCGCGAAAGGCAGCCCGGGCTTCTCGGGCGGGGTCCTGACGTGTCACTGCGCGACGAACCCGGTCAAGGTCCGGGTCAGCGCGCAGACCGCCCACAACCATGTCTGCGGCTGCACCAAGTGCTGGAAACCCGACGATGCGGTGTTCAGCCAGATCGCCGTGGTGTCCCGCGATTCCGTCGAGGTCCTGGAGGGCGCCGACAAACTGGAGGTCGTGGACGCTGGGGCCGCCATCCAGCGCCACCGCTGCCGCGAGTGCGGCGTGCACATGTACGGCCGGATCGAGAACAAGGACCATCCGTTCTATGGGCTGGACTTCGTTCATACCGAACTGTCGGGGGAACAGGGTTGGTCGGCGCCGGAATTCGCGGCATTCGTCAGCTCCGTCATCGAATCGGGGGTCGAACCAAGCCGCATGGACGGCATCCGTTCGCGCCTGCGCGAACTGGGGCTGGAGCCCTATGACGCGCTGTCCCCGCCGCTGATGGACGCGATCGCCACCAGCATCGCCAAGCGCTCCGGTGCGCTGCCCGCTTGACGGGGATGCGCATTAGACTGGAAGAACAGCCAAGGGGCCGCTTGTCGGCCCCTTAGACCTGACTGAAACGCCCGACCGACAAGCCCGTGAGGGAACAGGAGAATAGTCATGAGAACCCGTGCCGCCGTGGCCCTTGAGGCCGGCAAACCGCTGGAAGTGATGGAGGTCAACCTGGAAGGCCCCAAGGCCGGCGAGGTCATGATCGAAATCAAGGCCACCGGTATCTGCCATACCGACGAATTCACCCGTTCGGGCGACGACCCGGAAGGCATCTTCCCCGCCATCCTGGGCCATGAGGGCGCGGGCGTCGTGGTCGAGGTCGGCCCCGGCGTCACCTCGCTGAAGGTCGGCGATCACGTCATTCCGCTCTACACGCCCGAATGCCGCGAATGCGCGTCCTGCCTGTCGGGCAAGACGAACCTGTGCACCAAGATCCGCGCGACCCAGGGAAAGGGCCTGATGCCCGACGGCACGACCCGCTTCAGCATGCTGGATGGCACGCCGATCTATCACTACATGGGCTGCTCGACCTTCGCCAATCACACGGTCCTGCCCGAGATTGCAGTCGCCAAGGTCCGCGACGACGCGCCCTTCGACAAGATCTGCTATATCGGCTGCGGCGTGACCACCGGCATCGGCGCGGTCATCAACACTGCCAAGGTCGAGATCGGCGCCAAGGCGGTTGTCTTTGGCTTGGGCGGCATCGGCCTGAACGTCGTGCAGGGCCTGCGGCTGGCAGGCGCGGACATGATCATCGGTGTCGATCTGAACAACGACCGCCGCGAGATGGCCGAACGCTTCGGCATGACGCATTTCGTCAATCCCAAGGAAATCGACGGCGGCATCGTCCAGCACATCGTCGAGATGACCAAGACCCCCTTCGACCAGATCGGCGGCGCCGATTACAGCTTTGACGCGACCGGCAGCACCAAGGTGATGCGCGACGCGCTGGAATGCACCCACCGGGGCTGGGGCGTGTCGGTGATCATCGGCGTGGCCGCGGCGGGCGCCGAGATCAGCACCCGCCCATTCCAGCTGGTCACCGGCCGGGTCTGGAAGGGCACGGCCTTCGGCGGCGCGCGCGGGCGGACCGACGTGCCCAAGATCGTCGACTGGTACATGGACGGCAAGATCGAGATCGACCCGATGATCACCCACACGATGCCGCTCGACGATATCAACAAGGGCTTCGATCTGATGCATCACGGTGAATCGATCCGCTCGGTCGTCCTTTACTGATCCTTCATGGCTGCTTAGGTAAAAGAACGGCGGGGCCCCGGTCCCGCCGTCGCCATGAGAGAGAACAAGGAGCAGGCCGATGCGTCACCAGTGGCTGGACGATGACGACGACGAACCGCAAGAAGACGACCGCCGCCACAAGGAAGAGGGCGGGCTGGGCCTGCCCGAAGGCGACAAGATCGGCAAGCTGTACTTCAAGTCGCGCACGGTGATCGTCGCCGGCGCCATCAACGACAAGCTGGCGCAGCGCACCGTGGCCCACCTTCTGGCCTTGGCCGAGGAAAGCGACAAGCCGATCAACATGCTGATCTCGTCCCCCGGCGGGCATGTGGAATCGGGCGACATGATCCACGACGTGGTCAAGTTCATCCGTCCCACCGTACGCACCATCGGGTCGGGATGGGTCGCCAGCGCCGGCGCGCTGATCTTCGTCGCGGCGAAGAAGGAAAACCGCTACTGCCTGCCCAACACTCGCTTCCTGATCCACCAGCCCTCGGGCGGGATCGGCGGCACGTCCTCGGATATGATGATCCAGGCGGAACAGGTGCGCCTGATGCGCGATCGCCTGAACCAGATCTTCGCCGAGGCGACCGGTCAGAAGGTCGAGCGGATCGAAAAGGACACGCAGCGCGATTTCTGGCTGAACACGCAGGAGGCGCTGGATTACGGCCTGCTGGGCCAGGTGATCCGCAGCGCGGACGACCTGAAATGACGGCAGGGGGCGGATTGACCATCCGCCCGGCCACCCCCGCCGATCACGATGCGATCTGGGCCATCCTGGAGCCCGTCTATCGTGCCGGAGAAACCTATTGCATCCCCCGCGACATCACCCGCCCCGAGGCGATCGCCGACTGGTTCGGACATCCCTTCACGGCCTTCGTCGCGGTGCTGGACGGCCGCATCCTGGGGACCAGCCATGTGGGCGCGAACCGCCCCGCAGGCGGGTCGCATGTCGCCAACGCGTCCTTTGCGACCCATCCGGACGCGCGGGGGCGGGGCGTCGCCCGCGGGCTGGTCGAACATGCGAAATCATGGGCCGCCGCGCAGGGATTCGCCGCGATGCAGTTCAATTTCGTGGTGTCGACCAATGCCGATGCCGTCCATTTGTGGCAGAAGGCCGGATTTTCCATTGTCGGCCGGCTGCCGGGGGCGTTTCGTCATCCCCAGCTTGGACCGGTCGATGGGCTGGTCATGTTCCACACCCTGAAGGGAGAGCCCGATGAGCCTTGAGACCCTGTCCGAAACCCGCAGCTTCGGCGGCACCCAGGGCGTCTATCGCCACAAGTCGCAGGCCACCGGCACCGACATGACCTTTGCCGTCTACCTGCCGGAGATGGCGCTGCACGGGCGCGTACCGGTTCTGTGGTACCTGTCCGGCCTGACCTGCAACCACGAGAACGCGATGACCAAGGCCGCCGCCCAGCAGTGGTGCGACGAGGCCGGCATCGCCATCATCTTTCCCGACACCTCGCCCCGCGGCGAGGGTGTGGCCAACGACGAGGCCTATGACCTGGGCCAGGGCGCGGGCTTTTACGTGAACGCCACGCAGGACCCGTGGAAGCCGCATTTCCAGATGTGGCATTACATCGTCCATGAACTGCCCGAACTGGTGTCCGACAACTTCGCCATCGACCGCGATGCGATGGGCATCACCGGCCATTCGATGGGCGGGCACGGCGCGCTGACCATCGCGATGACCCATCCCGACCGCTACAAGTCGGTGTCGGCCTTCTCTCCGATCGCGAACCCGACGGAATCGGACTGGGGTCGCAAGCAGTTCACGGCCTATCTGGGCGAGGATCGCGCCACATGGCGGGCCCATGACGCGACGCTGCTGATGACCGAGAAGGGCTATCCCGGAGAGGTGCTGATCGACCAGGGCGCCAATGACCAGTTCCTGGACCTGCTGCGTCCCGAATCGTTGGCCCACGCGATGATGGCACGCCGCCAGCCCGGTCAGTTCCGCATGCATCCGGGCTATGACCACAGCTACTTCTTCGTCCAGAGCTTCATGGCCGACCATGTCTTCTGGCATGCCGAACGGCTGGTCTGAACCGATTGCCGAACATTCCCGATGCTCCTGCCGTTTTCCCATAAGACTTTAGGGGCAAAGGGCAGGGGCCGCGATTGACGCAAGGGGGTGCCCGACCAACTACTTGGACATGGAATGCCGCGGGGGGAGGAAATCCGCGGCGCTTATCCAGGGAGCGGAGGAGCACTCGATGAAACATCTCTTGAACAGCGCGGCTGTCGCGCTGCTTTTGACCGGCGCATCGGCTTACGCGAATGAAAGCGTCCTGACCGAGACCGCCGAGGCCGGACAATGGGCCATCCAGACCGGCGACTATGCCAACACCCGGTATTCCGAACTGGACCAGATCACCCGTGAGAACGTCGGCGACCTGCGCGTCGCCTGGACCTTCTCGACCGGCGTGCTGCGCGGACACGAGGGCGGGCCGCTGGTCGTGGACAACGTGATGTATGTCCACACGCCCTTTCCGAACAACATCTTCGCGCTGGACCTGAACGACAACGGCAAGATCCTGTGGCGCTACACGCCCCAGCAGGACCCCGAGGTCATCGCGGTCATGTGCTGCGACACCGTCTATCGCGGTCCGGCCTATGCAGACGGACTGATCCTGTCGCACCAGGCCGACACGACGCTGGTGGCGCTTGACGCCAAGACCGGCGAGGTCAAGTGGTCGGTCAAGACCGGCGATCCGGCCATCGGCGAGACGAACACCGCGACCGTGCTGCCCGTGGGCGACAAGGTGATCGTGGGCGTGTCGGGCGGCGAATACGGCGTGCGCGGCCGCGTCACCGCCTACAGCCTGGCCGACGGGTCCGAGGTCTGGAAGGCCTATTCGACCGGTCCCGACGAGGAGATGCTGGTCGATCCGGAAACCACCATGCACCTGGGCAAGCCCATCGGTGCCGACAGCTCACTGAACAGCTGGGAAGGCGATCAGTGGAAGATCGGCGGCGGTTCGACCTGGGGCTGGTATTCCTATGACCCGGACCTGAACCTGATCTATTACGGCACCGGCAACCCGTCGACCTGGAACCCGTCGCAGCGTCCCGGCGACAACCGCTGGTCCATGACCATCATGGCCCGCGACGCCGATACCGGCATGGCCAAGTGGTTCTACCAGAAGACGCCCCATGACGAATGGGACTATGACGGCGTGAACGAGAACATCCTGGTCGACAAGGAAATCGACGGCCAGATGCGCAAGCTGCTGGTGAACTTCGACCGCAACGGTTTCGGCTACACGCTGGACCGCGAGACGGGCGAACTGCTGGTGGCCGAAAAGTTCGACCCGGCCGTCAACTGGGCGACCGAAGTCGACATGAACAAGGACTCCGAGACCTACGGCCGTCCGCTGGTCGTGTCGGAATACTCGACCGCCCAGAACGGCGAGGATACCAACACCACCGGCGTCTGCCCGGCGGCGCTGGGCTCCAAGGACCAGCAGCCGGCGTCCTATTCGCCGAAGACCGGCCTGTTCTATGTGCCGACCAACCACGTCTGCATGGACTATGAACCTTTCCGCGTCGCCTATACCGCAGGTCAGCCCTATGTCGGCGCGACGCTGTCGATGTATCCGGCGCCCGAAAGCCATGGCGGCATGGGCAACTTCATCGCCTGGGACGCCGTCGCGGGCGAGATCAAGTGGTCGCTGCCGGAGCAGTTCTCGGTCTGGTCGGGCGCCTTGGCGACCGCGGGCGACGTTGTCTTCTACGGCACGCTGGAAGGTTACCTGAAGGCTGTCGACGCCGAGACGGGCGAGGAGCTCTACAGCTTCAAGACGCCGTCGGGCATCATCGGCAACACGATGACCTACGAGAACAACGGCAAGCAGTATGTCGCGGTTCTGTCGGGTGTCGGCGGATGGGCCGGCATCGGTCTGGCGGCCGGTCTGACCAATCCCAATGACGGTCTGGGTGCCGTGGGCGGCTATGCGGCCCTCAGCGACTATACCGAATTGGGCGGTCAGCTGACCGTGTTCGAACTGCCGGACTGATCTGCCGGCCGCGGGGCGTCTCATACTTTCGTTCCGCATACGCAAGCGTGACCTATGACGGCGCCGCCCCAGCACTAGACTGGGGCGGAACCGTCTGAGGAGACAGACGACTTTGGGAGGACTTCCGACATGAAAGCCATCACCAGCCTCACGGCGCTGGTTCTGGGCGCGTCCTTGGCCGGCATGGCTTGGGCGCAGACCGAAACGACGCCCCCGGCGGACGCGGGCGCTGGTGCGGCCGCCGCCGTGTCGGGTGATGCCGCGGCAGAGGCCCCCGCCGATGCCGCAGCCGCCGAACCTGCAGCCGACGCAGCCGTCGAAGGGACCGAGACCGCAGCCGCAGGCGCCCATGTCCTGCCCAACGGCCAGGACACGACCCCGGTCGAGGAGCTGGACGGCCGCTGGCGCAATGACGAGGGCATTCCGACCTTCAAGGTCGAGGATGGCGTCGTCGATTTCGCGACCTTCAACGGTTTCCGCCGCTATCACGCGGAATGCCATGTCTGCCACGGTCCTGACGGCGAGGGGTCGACCTATGCCCCCGCGCTGAAGGAATCGGTGCTGCGCATGGATTATTACGACTTCATGCAGACCGTGGCGTCGGGGCGGCAGGGCACGAACTCGGTCATGCCCGCCTTCGGCACCAACAAGAACGTCTGGTGCTATATCGACGACATCTATGTCTATCTGCTGGCGCATGGCACAGGCGAGATCGGTCGCGGTCGTCCGGCGGAACGCGCCGACAAGTCAGAAGAGTATACCGCGCAGGAAGATTCCTGCATGTCCAGTTGACGGCCCTAGGACGCCTTGCCGGGCTGGTGCTGGCGGTGGGGGTTTTGTCCACCCCGGCCGCGGCCCAAGTGGCGGACCTGCGCTCCACCACCCAGTTCCGGGTCTGCGCCGACCCCGCGAACGCGCCGATGTCCAGCCGGGACGGCAGCGGGTTCGAGAACAAGCTGGCCGAGTTCTTCGGCCAGCAGCTTGGACTGCCGGTGACCTATTTCTGGTTCCCGTCGGGCATGGGGTTCGTGCAACGCACCCTGCGGGAGGGCAATTGCGACGTGGTGATCGGCTATGCCCAGGGGGACGAACTGGTCCAGAACACCAACCACTACTACACCTCGGTCTATGGCATCGTGACGCGCAGGGACGGTCCGCTGGCCAAGGTTGACCGCCTCAGCGACCCGGCGCTGAAGGAGGTCGGCATCGGCGTCGTGGCCGGAACGCCGCCTGCCACGCATCTGGCGCGGGCGGGTCTGGCGCCCAACATGCGCGGCGCGGATCTGTTCGTCGACCGCCGGGTCGAGGATCCGATGGGCGATCTGCTGGAGGATGTCCGCAGCGGTGCGACGGGCGCCGCCGTGCTGTGGGGCCCGTTGGCCGGACCGCGCGTCAAGGACGACCCCGACCTGCAATTCACGCCCCTGCTGCACGAGGAGGCGTCGCCGCGCCTGTTCTTCCGCATCACCATGGGGGTGCGCCCCGAGGAGCAGGAATGGAAGCGCGAGCTGAACAGCTTGATCCGTCGCAATCAGGACGGCATCAACCAGATCCTGCACGATGCCGGGGTACCGCTGGTCGACGACTATGGCAAGGAAGTGCTGCCGTGATCCGGCTGCTGGTGCTGGCGCTGCTGCTGGCACCCGCGGCGCGGGCCGAAACCGTGCCCAAGCCCGACACCTATCACGGCGAACCCTATCGCTCTCCGGTTCCGGCAACGCTGGCCGGGGCGCAGGTCATCGACGTGGGTCAGGCCATCGCCCTGCAGGGGCAGGCGGCGTTTCTGGACGTGCTGCCGCGGCCCAAGGCCAAGCCCGCGGGCCTTCCAGAAGGGACGATCTGGAACGAGCCGCCCCACCGCTCGATTCCCGGGGCCGAATGGTTGTGGGACACCGGGTACGAAGCCCTGTCCCCTGCCGAGGAAGCGCGCCTGCGCGACGGGCTGACCCGCGCCAAGGCCGGCGATCCCGATCGCCCCGTGGTGATCTTTTGCCGGTCCGACTGCTGGATGAGCTGGAACGCCGCGCGGCGGGCGGTCGAATGGGGCTTTGACCCGGTGATCTGGTTCCCCGGCGGCACGGATGCCTGGGAACAAGCCGGCCAGCCGCTGGTCACCGTGGAGCCTGTCGCCCCGTAAAGCTGCCGAAGGCGCGGGGACCTGATGGCATGTCGATGATGTGCGTCACCACCAGCGTCTTGGCGTCCAGAATCGTAAGTGTGTCCGAATCCCAGTTCGCGACGGCGACGCCGCTGCCGTCGGGCAGGGTCGCGATTCCTTCGGGATAATCGCCCACGGTGACGGTCGCCACCGGGTTCAGCGTGGTCGCGTCGAACACGGTGACGGTGCCGTCATACTGATCGGTGACGAAACCCCGCCCCCCGGCAAAGGCGACGGCATAGGGATGGCTGCCGGTTGGCACCCGGCCCGTCAGCTGCCCTGCGACCGGATCGATGACCGACACCATATCCCCCTGCACATCCGCCGAAAACAGCCGCCCGTCATGGAAGGTCACGCCGAAGGGATGCGCCCCGGCCGTCGCCACGCGATGCAGCAGCGCGCCCGTCCCTGCGTCAAAGATGCTGATCTGATCCGCATCACGATCCGCCGTGGCCACCAGGCCCATACCGTCGGTCGCCACGCCCGCCGGCGTGTCGCCGGTGGGCGCGCTCCAGACCGGCTGCAGGTCGGCGTCCAGCCGCGTCAGCCGCGCACCGTACCAGTCGGTGACGAAGACCCCGCCATCGCCCGCCGCGGCCAATCCGAAGGCCCCGGCGCCCAGGTCCCGATGGGCCAAGGGCAAGGCGTCTTCGTCCAGCACGTGCAGGCGTCCGCTGTCGGCGGCAATGACATAGACGCGCCCGGCCTGCGGGTCATAGGCTACAGGCGCAGGGGCATCTGGAATGTCGGCCGTCGCGACGATCGCGCCCGTCCCCAGGTCGATCACCGACAACGCATCGGCGTTCTGCGAGGTCACGAACGCAAGATCCCCGGCCAAGACCGGGGACCCTGTCAGCAGCAGCGCCAGGAAAGCACCCCGCACCTATTCGACGCGGCCAAAGCGTTCCGCCAAGGCGTCCAGCCCGGCCTGATAGACGCCGTCGACCGCCGCGATGGCAGCATCGTCGTTCAGTTCGGCCGGGGGTTCGTTGTTCGGGAAACCGCGATAGAAGCCGCCCTTCCACAGGACCTCGGCCTTGCCGTCCTTGTCGCTGACCTGCAGCGTCGAGGAGTAGTTGGTCACCGGCAGGACCGCCGTGTCGACCTCGGTGATCATGTACTTGTACATCATCTTGTCGTTGTCGATGGCCATCAGCTGTTCGGTGATGGTGGGCGCCCCGTCGCCGTTCAGCGTCAGCACGCGGGTCGATTCGTCGGGAACGTCCGCCGCCGCGCCCTCGGGCGTCATCGCGGTCGATGCGACCACCGGATGCCAGCTCATGTCGTCGAAGCGGCCGATCACCTCCCACACCTCGGCGGGGGTGGCATCCAGCGTCACGGTCTTTTCCGTCTTCAGGCGCGACGGGCCATGCGCCCCCGCCATCCCCGTCAGGGCCAGCACCGCACCAAGCGCGCCCGCCAGAACTGTCGTCCTCATTCCTTCCGTTCCTCCCGAAAGATCACATTTCTCAGCAGATAGCTGTAGCCGCGCCGGAACGCGTCATCGGTGTTGCCGCGGATCTCGACCGATCCGGCGCGCACGGTCTCTCCGGTTTCGGCATCGCGCAGGGTCAGATTGACCGACTGGATCAGGTTGGAGACCTTCTGCACCTCTCCGGCGATGGCATAGTCCGATCCCATCCCGCGGGCGATCTTGGTATCGGCGCCGTTCGACCGGACCGGGTTCAGGATGCCCGCCACCGCCTCGGCCGGGGGCGGGGTCAGGGCAAAGCCGCGTCCGGTCAGGTCTTCGGCGATGAAATCCTCGACCATGGCGATGCGCGCGGTTTCGTCCGCGCGGACGCCGTTGATGGCGCCCTCGGTCGAGGTGTCGATGTAATGCAGGCCGAACCAGGTCGCGGTCCCCGGGGGCGGTGCCGGCTGGGCAAGGGCGGCCATGGGGGCCAGCAGCAAGGCCGATATCAGGCTGAAACGGGTCATCCCCTGACCATGCGCCGGGGTCGGGCAGGCGTCCATTAAGACAAAAGGTGCAGCCGCCCCCGACTTTGGGTTGAGGGAAAAGTTCCCGGACGAAACGGGAACAATAACCGGCTTGCCGCATCCCGGATCACCCCCCACCATGCCTGCAGGGAGAGACGAAATGTTCAAAGGAATCATGGGACTTTTGGCTGGTGCCGTGGCACTGGCCCAGCCCGTCGCGGCCCAGACCCCGGACCCGGTGCAGATCCGCACGGCCGTGCTGCGGGTCGACGACCCTGGCCTGCCGCCGATCTCGCGGCTGGACCTGATGCCCGCCGATCTGGGCTTTGCAGGCGCGCGCCTGGCGATCGAGGACAACGACACCACCGGCCGCTTCATGGGTCAGGACTTCGAGGCCGAGGAGGTCGCCGCAACCCCCGAGACCGCCGAGGCCGAGATGGCACGCCTGCTGGACGAGGGGGTGCAGTTCATCGTGCTTCTGGCCGATGACGCGACGACCCTGGCCCTGGCCGACCAGGCGGGCGACCGGGCGATGGTCTTCAATGCGATGGCGCGCGGCGACAACCTGCGCGGGAACGATTGCCGGTTCAACACGATCCACGTCGCGCCAAGCCGTGCGATGCTGACCGACGCCATGACGCAGTTCCTGATGTGGAAGAACTGGCCCCGCTGGTTCCTGATCCACGGCAGCCACCCCGAGGACCAGGCGCTGGCCCAAGCCTGGCGCACCAGCGCCGCCAAGTTCGGCGCCCAGATCGTCGAGGAACGCGAATACACCGATACCGGCGGCGCGCGCCGCACTGACAGCGGTCACGTGCAGGTCCAGGCGCAGATGCCCGTCTTTACGCAGCGCGCCGCGGACCATGATGTGGTCATCGCCGCGGACGAGGCGGACGTCTTCGCCGCCTATCTGCCCTATCTGACCTGGGACGCGCGCCCGGTGGCGGGATCCGCCGGGCTGGTGCCGCGCAGCTGGCATCCGGCGATGGAGGCCTGGGGCGGCACCCAGTTCCAGAACCGCTTCGAGAAGCTGGCCGCCCGCCCGATCCGCGAGGAGGATTACCAGACCTGGCTGTCGCTGCGCATCGTCGGAGAGGCGGCGACCCGCACCAATTCCGGCGACCCCGCCGCGCTGAAGGAGTTCATCCTGTCCCCCGATTTCGACGTCGCGGGGTTCAAGGGCCAGGCTCTGACGGTGCGCGACTGGGACCACCAGGTGCGCCAACCCATCCTGCTGACCACCGGGGTGCTGACCACCTCGGTCAGCCCGCAGGACCAGTACCTGCATCAGACCAGCCAGCTGGACACGCTGGGCGTCGACCGCCCCGAAACCCAATGCCAATTCTGAGAGGCTGCATGCGACATCTTCTGAGTGCCACCGCCGGGCTTGCGCTGATGCTTGCCGCCGGACCCGCCCTGGCGAACCGCGTCTTCGTCACCAACGAACGCAGCAACGACGTCACCGTCCTGGACGGAGAGACGTTCGAGGTCATCGGGACCTATCCCGTGGGCAACCGCCCCCGCGGGATCACCATCAGCCCCGACGGGACCGAGCTGTATGTCTGCGCGTCGGACGACAACCTGGTGCGCGTCTTCAACCCCGAGACGATGGAGGAGATGCACACCCTGCCGTCGGGTCCAGACCCGGAACTGTTCGTGCTGCATCCGTCGGGCAACCCGCTGTTCATCGCCAACGAGGACGACAACATCGTCACCGTGGTCGACACCAAGACCCACCAGATGCTGGCCGAGGTGCCGGTCGGCGTCGAGCCCGAGGGCATGGGCGTCAGCCCCGACGGCAAGGTCGTGATCAACACGTCGGAAACGACGAACATGGCGCATTTCATCGACACCGAGACGTTCCAGATCACCGCCAACGTGCTGGTCGACAGCCGCCCGCGCTTTGCCCAGTACACGGCCGACGGAACCAAGCTGTACGTCACGTCCGAGATCGGCGGCACGGTCAGCGTGATCGACCCGGCCACGCAGACGATCACCAAGAAGATCAATTTCGACATCCCCGGCGTCCTGCCCGAGGCGATCCAGCCGGTCGGCGCGCGCGTGACATCCGACGGGTCCAAGCTGTTCGTGGCCCTGGGCCCGGCCAACCGGGTCGCCGTGATCGACGCCGCCACCGACGAGGTGACCGATTACCTGCTGGTCGGGCAGCGGGTCTGGCAGCTGGCCTTCAGCCCGGACGAGAAATACCTCTATACTACAAACGGCAATTCCAACGACGTGTCGATCATCGACGTGGCCGCCAACGAGGTCGTCCGCTCGGTTCCCGTGGGGCAGCAGCCCTGGGGTGTCGTCGTCGCCCCGGACTGATCCGGCATCCCTGCATATCCTGAGGAGGAGAGATTCCATGACCACGCTGACGAAACTGATGTCCGGTGCCGCCTTGGCCCTGATCCTGGCGGTGCCCGCCACCGCCCAGGATGCCGCGGCCCCCGACGCCTCTGCCGAGCAGGCACCCGGCGGCGATGCCGTTGTGGGCGAACCTGCCGAGGCGGGCACCCAATCGGGCGAGGCCGTCGAGGCGGACGAGGATGATGACGACGAGGAGGAGGAGGCCCCGTCCGAGGGGACCTATAACGCTACCGGCATGTTCGATTACGGCTTCTCGGGCCTTCTGGCGCGAGAGAACCGCACCGACCTGGCGCCCCTGACGCTGGCATCCGGCCAGCCCGTCGCGGGCGGCGAATACACGATCAAGTCGGGCGGCTACTATCGCATCAACATCGTGGCCGACGGCAGCCAGGAGCTGGCCCTGTCGGGCGGCGACTTCTTCCGCGCGATCTGGATCAACGAGATCGTCATCGGCGACACCGAGATCCGGCCGATGGGCGTGCACAGCATCGAATTCGATGCCGACGGCACGGCGGTCCTCAGCTTTGTCGCGGTGCTGCCCGGTCGATACACCTTGTCAGTGCCGGGTTCTTCGGGCGACAGTCTGCAAGCCGTCTTCAACATCCAGTAGGGTTCATTGACCGCCGCGTTGCAGATCGACCATGTCAGCCACAATTTCGGTGCCGTGCAGGCGCTGGACGATGTGTCGCTGACGGTGCCGCGCGGCGGGTTCACCGCCCTTCTGGGGGTGAATGGCGCGGGCAAGACCACGCTGTTCTCGCTTGTGACGCGGCTCTACAACAACCGGTCGGGAATGATCCGCGTGGCGGGGCACGACCTGCGGCGCGAACCGTCGCAGGCGCTGGCCCGTCTGGGCGTGGTCTTTCAAAGCCGCGCGATGGATGCCGACCTGACGATCCGCCAGAACCTGATCTATCACGCCAGCCTGCACGGGATACCCGGCAGGCTGGCGCGGCCATGCATCGACCAGGTGCTGGGCCAGGTCGATCTGGCCGACAAGGCCGACACCCGCGTCACCGCCCTGTCCGGCGGCCAGTCGCGCCGGGCCGAGATCGCGCGCGCCCTGATCCACAGCCCCGACCTGCTGCTGCTGGACGAGGCGACGGTGGGCCTGGACGTGAAGTCGCGGGCCGAGGTATTGGCCCTGACCCGCCGCCTGATCGCCCGCGATGGCGTGTCCGCCTTGTGGGCCACCCATATCATGGACGAGATCGACCCCGCCGACGACCTGGTGATCCTGCATCGCGGCCGGGTGCTGCGCCAGGGTCGCGCCGCCGACATCGCCGGGCCGCACGGGCTGACGCGCGCCTTCCTGGACCTGACCGGAGTCGCGCCATGACCGCACCCACCGACCGCCCCCGCGGCTGGCTGACCGCCTTTCTGGGCATCGCGCGCCGCGAGACGCTGCGCTTCGTCAACCAGCGCGGGCGGTTTCTGGCGGCACTGGTGCGCCCGCTGGTCTGGCTGTTCATCTTTGCCGCCGGGTTCCGCGCCGTGCTGGGTCTGTCGATCACGCCGCCCTATCAGACCTATGTCCTGTACGAGGTCTACGTGACCCCCGGCCTGGTCGCGATGATCCAGCTGTTCAACGGCATGCAGTCATCGCTGTCGATGGTCTACGACCGAGAGACCGGGGCCATGCGCACGCTGCTGGTCAGCCCGTTTCCGCGTTGGTACCTGCTGGGATCCAAGCTGATCGCGGGGGTGATCGTGTCGATCATCCAGGTCTTCACCTTCCTGGCCATCGCGTATTGGTGGGGCATCCGCCCGCCCGTCTGGGGCTATGTCACCGTGATCCCGGCGCTGATCCTGTCGGGGCTGATGCTGGGCGCGATGGGTCTGTTCCTGTCCAGCGCGATCCGCCAGCTGGAGAATTTCGCGGGCGTCATGAACTTCGTGATCTTCCCGATGTTCTTTGCCTCGTCCGCGCTGTACCCGCTGTGGCGGATGCGCGAAAGCAGCCCGCTGCTGCACGACATCTGTGCCGTCAATCCCTTCACCCACGCGGTCGAGCTGATCCGGTTCGCGCTGTACATGCAGGTGAACTGGACCGCCCTGGCGGTGGTCCTAGGATGTTTGGCGGGGTTCTTCGGCGCGGCGGTCTTCATGTATGATCCGCAAAAGGGCCTGTGGGCCCGGCGGAAAGGAGGTCCCGCATGATCCGCATCACCCTGGCCCTGGCGCTGCTGGCCGGTCCCGCCTTCGGCGCGGCGGGGACCGATCCCGACTGGCCCTGCATCCAGCGCAAGCAGCCGCATCTGTCGATGGGCCAGGTCTGGACCGGCCCCATCCCGGACGACGAGACGCTGGCCCTTGCCCGCGATCCCGACATCGCCCGCCTGGCCGAACGCCTGGAACAGCGCCGCCTGCCGATCGAGGAGGCCGAGACGGAGATCGCCGAATTCGGAGCCGAGGCCCCCGACACGCATCTGGTCGCACTGATGCAGGCAATCTTCGACCGGATCGACAGTGACCGCAGCGCGCTGATCGCGGGCATCGCGCGCTATGGCCGGTCGCAGGTGGACCTGTCCGAACGGATCGAGGAACGCCGCGCCCGCATGGCCGAAATGGAGGCCGCCGAGGCCCCCGATTTCGACGCCATCGACGCCGAGGAAAAGGCCCTGGACTGGGATCAGCGTATCTTCACCGAACGCCAGCAGTCGCTGACCTATGTGTGCGAGACGCCGGTGATCCTGGAACAGCGCATCTTCACGCTGGGCCGCGCCATCGCCGGCCAGTTGGACTAGGGCGTGTCGCTGCGCGACAGGCGCAGGATGTCGTCATGGCTGCGGTCCAGCCGGCCCGCCAGCCCGTCGCGCACCGCCTGATCCAGGATGGTCCGGAACAGGGCGGCGTCCGGGCCGTAATCGCCGGCCTTGCGCCGCCACTTGCGCAGCAGCACCGGGACCAGTGGCCAGAACCACGGTCCCGCCGCCACCCGATAGGCCATCAGCGCATTGCGATACATGTAGAACACCTTCCACATCGGCCTCAGCACGACACCACCCTGCGCCTGCAGGGCCGTGGTGTCGTGATCGAACCGCACCTGCGGCGCGAACCCGATGCGCAGTCCGGCACGGCGCATCTGCAGCGTGTACAGCTGGTCGTCGCCATAGATGAACAGGCGCGGGTCGGGTAACCCGGCCCCCTGCAGCGCCGCGCGCGACAGGAACAGGCCGACGAAGCTGCTCATGTCCACCGGCAAGACCGGTGACCCGGTCCGGTAATCACCGTCGCCCAGATGGAACCCGGCACGGCCGCGGCCCAGTGGCATCCGCGCCAGGGTGCGCAGGAAGGCCCCCGGATTCCAGAACGGGTTGCGATACGGGCGGTTCATCTCGCAGATTCGGCCGTCGGGGTGATGCACCGCGGCGCCGATCGCGTCCCATCCCGACAGATCCATCGCCCGAAAGGCGTCGATGGCGCCAGGCGCGGGGCGACCGTCATCGTCCATGACCACGGTCCAGTCGGCCTGCGCCTCGTCTCGCGCAAGCTGCATGCCGACGGAAAACCCGCCCGCCCCGCCCTGGTTCGTGGTGCTGCGATGGACGCGCAGGCGTGGGTCGTCCAGCGCCGAAAGCCAGTCGGCGGTCCCATCGGTCGAGGCATTGTCGACCACGATCACGTGATCGACCGGCTGGTCCAGCAGGCGCGCGACCGTGACGGTCAGCTTGTCCAGCCGGTTGTACGTGACCACCACGGCGGCGATCGAGGGTCGGGTATGGGCCATGGCGTGCCGATCATGTCATCTGCCGGCAGGCTGCGGCCGGGTCCGACCGCGCGATACCACGAAGGGCATTTGTGCAGCAACCGCCACCCATGCTGGTTTTCCGTGCCGGACGGGGCTGACAAGGCGCGTCGATGCCCCTAGACATCGTGCAGGACAACCGCCCGAGGCAAAGATGCAGATCGAAACAACCCCGCTGCCCGGAGTGCTGCTGCTGACGCCGGCCCGTCATGGCGATGCGCGCGGCTTCTTCTCGGAAAGCTGGAATCGCAGGACGCTGGCCGATGCCGGGGTCGTGCTGCCCGAGTTCGTGCAGGACAACCATTCGATGTCCGCGCAGACCGGCACGCTGCGGGGTCTGCATTATCAGTCGCCCCCCTTCGCGCAGGGCAAGCTGGTGCGCTGCGGGCGTGGCCGGCTGTTCGACGTGGCGGTGGACGTGCGCATGGGCAGCCCGACCTATGGCCAATGGTTCGGGACCGAACTGAGCTTCGAGAACGGCCGCCAGCTGTGGATTCCCGCAGGCTTCCTTCACGGCTTCGTCACCCGCGAACCCGATACCGAGATCGTCTACAAGTGCACAGCCCATTATGACCGCGCGTCGGACGGTGCGGTGGCTTGGGACAGCGTCGGCATCGACTGGGACGTCACCGATCCGCTGCTGTCCGACAAGGATCGGGATGCGCAGCCGCTGGCAGAGTTGAAATCGCCCTTCGTCTTTGAGGAGCAGGCATGAAGATCCTGATCACCGGCGGCGCCGGATTCATCGGCTCTGCCGTCGTTCGCCTGGCGATCGCACGTGGGCATCATGTCGTGAACCTGGACGCGCTGACCTATGCCGCGAATCTGGAGAACGTGGCCGAGGCCGCCCGGTCCGACCGCTACGCGTTCGAGCAGGCCGACATCCGCGACCGCGCGGCGCTGGACCGCATCCTGGCGCAGCACCGCCCCGACGCGATCATGCACCTGGCCGCGGAGAGCCATGTGGACCGGTCCATCGACGGCCCTGCGGCCTTCGTGGAGACGAACGTGATCGGCACGTTCAACATGCTGGAGGCCGCCCGCGCCTATTGGACGGCCCAAGGGCGCCCCGACAGCTTTCGCTTTCACCACATCTCGACCGACGAGGTCTTTGGATCCTTGGGCGAGACGGGGCAGTTCACCGAAACTACGCCCTATGACCCGCGCAGCCCCTATTCGGCCAGCAAGGCGGGGTCCGACCATCTGGTCCGCGCGTGGGCCGAAACGTATGGCTTGCCCGTCGTGCTGACGAACTGTTCGAACAATTACGGCCCCTATCATTTCCCAGAAAAGCTGGTGCCTGTGGTGATCCTCAAGGCGCTGTCGGGCCAGCCGATCCCGGTCTATGGCGACGGTGGCAACATCCGCGACTGGCTCTATGTCGAGGATCACGCCGATGCGCTGCTGCTGGTCCTGGAAAAGGGCCAGCTGAACCGCAGCTACAATATCGGCGGAGAGAACGAGGCCACCAACATCGACCTGGTCCGAACCATCTGCGCCCATATGGACGAGCTGCACCCGACGGGCGCGCCGCATGCGGACCTGATCACCTTCGTGACCGACCGTCCGGGCCATGACCGCCGCTATGCGATCGACCCGACCCGCATCCGCACCGAACTGGGCTGGCGCCCGTCCGTGACGGTCGAGGAGGGGCTGCGCCGCACCGTCGAATGGTATCTGGCCAATCGCGACTGGTGGCAGCCGCTGCTGGACCGTGACGGCGTGGGCAAGCGTCTGGGGACGGCCTGATGCAGGGCCTGCTGGTCTTTGGCCGCACCGGCCAAGTCGCGCGGGAACTGGCCACGCTGGCGCCCGATGCGACCTTTGCGGGCCGCGACCGGGCCGATCTGACCGACCCCGCCGCCTGCGCCGCCCTGATCCGCGCGGCGCGTCCGCGTGCGGTCATCAATGCTGCCGCCTACACCGCCGTGGACCGGGCCGAGACGGACCCGGACACCGCCCGCCTGGTCAATGCCGACGCGCCTGCCGCGATTGCGCGGGCCTGCGCGGATCTGGGCATCCCGTTCCTGCACATCTCGACCGATTACGTCTTTGACGGATCGGGCGACCAGCCGCGGGCAGAGGATGCGCCCACCGCACCCCTGGGCGTCTATGGCGCGACCAAGCTGACCGGAGAGCAGGGCGTGGCCGCCGCGGGCGGAGTCTGGGCCGTGATGCGGACCTCCTGGGTGTTCTCCGCCCATGGCGCGAATTTCGTCAAGACGATGCTGCGCCTTGGCGCGGAGCGCGACCGCCTGACCGTAGTGGCCGACCAGATCGGGGGGCCGACGCCTGCCGCCGACATCGCGGCCGCCTGCCTGCGGATGATCCGCGTCATGCGCGACAGGCCCGACACCACGGGCGGGATCTATCACTTCGCGGGCACGCCCGACGCCTCCTGGGCCGAGTTCGCGCGCCAGATCATGGCGCAGGCGGGCTTGGCCGCGCAGGTGGCGGACATCCCGTCATCCGACTATCCGACACCCGCCGCGCGCCCGCTGAATTCGCGGCTGGATTGCGGACGCATCGCGCGGGATTTCGGGATCGCGCGTCCCGACTGGCGGGCCGGGCTGACCCGCGTTCTGGATCAACTGAAGGACAAGGCATGACACAGCGCAAGGGCATCATTCTGGCCGGCGGATCGGGCACCCGGCTGTATCCGATCACCATGGGCGTGTCCAAGCAGCTGCTGCCGCTTTACGACAAGCCGATGATCTTCTATCCGATCAGCGTCCTGATGCTGGCCGGCATCCGCGAGATCGCGATCATCACCACCCCCGAGGATCAGGATCAGTTCCGCCGCCTGCTGGACGACGGCAGCCAGTGGGGAATCAGCTTCACCTACATCGTGCAGCCCAGCCCCGACGGCCTTGCGCAGGCCTATATCCTGGCCGAGGATTTCCTGGCGGGCGCACCGTCCGCGATGGTTCTGGGCGACAACATCTTCTTCGGGCACGGTCTGCCGGAGCTGCTGGCATCCGCAGATGCGCGCGACGGGGGTGGCACGGTCTTCGGCTATCGCGTGTCGGACCCGGAACGCTATGGCGTCGTCGATTTCGACGACCAGATGCGGGCCCGCGCCATCGTCGAAAAGCCCCCCGTGCCGCCGTCGGACTATGCCGTGACGGGGCTCTATTTCCTGGACGGCACCGCGCCGGAACGGGCCCGCGCCGTCCAGCCCTCCGATCGCGGAGAGCTGGAGATCACGACCCTTCTGGAAAGCTATCTGCATGACGGGTCGCTGACCGTCGAACGCATGGGCCGCGGCTTTGCCTGGCTGGACACCGGCACCCATGCCAGCCTGCTGGATGCGGGCAACTTCGTGCGCACGTTGGAGAACCGCCAGGGTCTGCAGACCGGCTGCCCCGAGGAGATCGCCTTCGAGGCCGGCTGGATATCGCCTGACCAGCTGCGCGCGCGTGCGGCAAAGTTTGCCAAGAACGATTATGGGGCCTATCTGCTGCGTCTGATCGACTGACCCTTCCTCCCGACAGACGGATTGACCTCGCCCATGTCCGACCTTGCCTCGCACACGCCCGCAGATCCTGCGCTGGTGGCCCATATGACCGCCGGCATCGCCGAGGCCCGTGCGATCTATGAGCTGCTGTTTCCCACGCAGCAGCTGTTCTTCATCCTGTCGCAGGGCAACAACCCGATCTGGGCCGCCCCCGAGGTGATCGAGGGTCCGCACAATCCGCGTCCCCAGGACCTGGGTGCGGATTATCTGGGCACCCTGACCCGGCCGGGCGCCTATGACGGCGCGCCGCAGGTGACCATCCGCCTGGCCATCCCGCGCCTGCCTCTGCCCGGAGAGATCAAGCAGATCGATGCGCCCTGGAGGCCCATGCGCGGTCTGGGCGCGCTGTTCCGGGCCAGCCCGCTGTGGTACGAACAGGTGCGCTATGGTGCCGAGATGGCCCGCAAGCGCCAGGCCGACCGACGCACGGACCAGACGGCCATGCCCCTGGGCGACGGCTCGGCCCTGTTGCCCCCGCCCGTGGCGCCCGACAGCGACAAGCGTCCCGCCATCCTGATCGGCATGCACTGGCTGGAGATGGGCGGCGCCGAGAAGCTGGGCTTCGACACCATGCGCTGGGCGCTGGCGGCCGGGCTGCGGGTGTTCGTCGTGGCGTCGGTTTCGGCCGTGCAGCGGCTGGCGGACAAGCTGCCCGACCATCCGGACCTGACCTTCATCCGACTGGATCGCTATCTGCCGCACCACCTGTGGCCGCGCTATGTCCAGCGGCTGGCGATGGCGGAAAACATCCGCGCCGTGCACATCCACCATTGCACGCCGCTGTACGAAAGCCTGACCATGCTGCGCATGCACCTGCCGTGGGTGCAGACGATCGACAGCACGCATATCGTCGAATACGCGAATGGCGGCTATCCGCGGATCTCGGGCGTGTGGTCCAACTATCTGGACATGCAGCATGTCATCAGCGGAGAGCTGGTCCGCTATTTCCGCGACCGCTTCCATGCCCCGGCGGGCAAGGTCGTCTTGGGCCGCATGCTGGACCGCAAGAACAACGATGCGCTGCCGCCGCTGCGCCTGCAGGCGGGACAGAAAGCGCTGCATGCCTGCTTCATCGGGCGGCTGTTCTATCAGAAGCGGCCGGTCGTGGTGGTCGAGGCCCTGCGCGCGCTGAATGCCTGGGCCGGGCGCAACGGCATCACGTTGACCGCGACCATCGTCGGCGAAGGTCCCTATGACGGCACGCTGACGCGCCTTCTGCGCAAGCACGGTCTGTCGTCCAAGGTCGACCTGCTGCCCGGCAATACCGACATTCCGGCCCTGCTGGAACGGTCCGACATCCTGCTTCTTCCCTCGAACAACGAGGGTCTGGCGCTGGTCTGCTACGAGGCCGTGGCCCATGGCTGCATCCCCATCTCGACCCGCGTCGGATCCCAGGACGAGGTGCTGCCCGACGGCCTGCTGGTGCCGCTGGCGCCGCGTGCGGCCGTGGCGGGCACCGTGGCCGCAGTCGACGCGATGTGGCGCGATGCAGGCACCCTGGCGCGACACAAGGACGCCCTGCAGGCTGCGTGGACGCGTCTGACCGCCGATCCGACCGCCGAGGAGGTGCTGATGCCCGTCTATCGCCGTCTGGCCCAGGGGGACGCGGCATGAGCGTCCTGAACAAGACGGCTGCGGTCATCGTCACCTTCAACCGCTCGGGCAAGCTGATGGCGGTGCTGGACGCGCTGGCGGCGCAGACCCTGCGCCCCGACATCGTGCTGGTCGTGGACAATGCCTCGACCGACGACACCGCGGCGCTGGTGCAGGCGCGGGCCGACGCCGACCCGACCATCCGCCACCTGCGGCTGCCGGCGAATGTCGGCGGGGCGGGGGGGTTTCATGCCGGGATCAAGGCAGCCTACCAGATGGGCGCGCAGTATTTCTGGGTGTCGGACGACGACGCCTATCCCCGACCGGACGCCCTGCAATCCCTGCATCGGGCCCTGACGGGTTTCCAGGCCGATAACGGCTGGCGCCCCAGCTTTGCCTGTTCGCGGGTCGAGTGGATCGACGGATCGCTGTGCGAGATGAACTGTCCGCGCACGGTATGGGACTGGGCACGCTTCGTGCGGCCGGGCAGTGCCTGGGCGTTGGTGGACAGCGCGTCCTTCGTGTCTGTGATGATCCCGCGTTGGGCCGTCAGCGAACACGGACTGCCGATCGCGGATTACTTCATCTGGTTCGACGATGCCGAATACACCCGCCGCATCGCGCGCAGCTATCCGGGCATCTTCGTGCCCGAAAGCGTCGTGGTCCACGACACGCCCGACAACCGGGGCGTCAACTTCGGCCTGGTCGACGACAAGAGCCTGTGGAAGTTCAAGTACGGAGCCCGCAACGAAACCTCATGGCGCCGGCGCGAGATGGGCCTGATGGGCGTGCTGGCCTATGCCTATGGAGTCCGGGGGCAGATGCGCCGCGGCGACGTGCCCTCATCCCTGCGCCGCCAGATCTATGGCGCGATCATCAAAGGCTTGGGGTTTCGCCCGGCCATTGAGCGCGTTTGACGGACAAGGTGATGCTGACGCGGCATGCGCGTCAGCACTGATTTTTAATGGGTCAACCGAGTGGTCAACACATCTGCAATCTTCTGTTGATCGAACGGTTCTTGCAGCATGTCGAACAGCGGCTTGATTGCATTTGGATCCTGTGAAAATCTTTCATAGGACATCATGATAGAACATTCTTTGTGTCGATCGTAATACTCCGAAAACCTCTGATCCATGTCGCGCACAAGCTTCTCAACATCTTGTAACTTCCAATCTTTCCACCAAGCAGATTTTGCGACATCTTCAATGTTGCGCGTATTGAATATGAAAATCGGATCTTTGAAATGAAAGCGCATAAAGTCGAGTAAGTCGGGAAATCTATCGCCAAGTGCGTTGTATCGGATTTCCTTGAATCCAAAATATTTTGCGTTCCGTGGTGGGGTGATTACGTTGTCGATCATAGAATCGATCATGCCAGCAGCAAATAGCGCAGGACGAATATTTTCTGCGCCAAACCACGGATGATTCGACTTTCGTTCTTCGTTCCCCCAAGTGCCTCGCGTCATTCGCGCCCTCATGGCGGCATTCCAAATTGTTTCAATAACGTTATGGTTCTCACCCCGGATTGTGCAGTCCGGCAGCGTTTGTACAAGACTTTGAAGAAGGGTTGATCCGGTTCGGCCATAGGTGACAATAAAGATATTTCGTTTTAACGCAGGAAACCGCGCATTGAGCCTATGAGTATTGGATATCGTCATCCCTGTATTCCCAGTGTTTGATTGAGAGATCGCAGCGGTTGCCGCATTGCCGCCAGCGTCTGATCTGGCCGCCATCGCTTTTGCTTTTATGCTTGCGAGATCTGATAGAGGAAATTTTGGAAGGGCGGCGTCACATATCTGTTGGGCACATGCAAATTTTTTTCTTTTTATTGCGTGATTTGCCATTACACGATGATATTGAACGGCAGCTTTACGGTTTCGTGCAAGAATCTGAAATTCGCTTTTATCCAGCGACATTTCGATCATTTTCTGGGTTGTTAGCTTTAGCAGTCCCATTTGAGAGAGGAGAGGAGAAACCCCATGACCACCACCAGGAAGGTTGAGGTGCGTTGTTTTCGCCGGGTTACCAAATCGACGTGCGTGCCGCCTATCCGGTCGATCAAGTCCATCATACACTACGTAACAGTGCCTAGCATAAGCAACTCCTTCAGCGGCTTCACTGTAAGGCAGGCTCCAATCCTGGGCCTTCCCTTCGGAATATCGCCACTCCCACGGAACTTTTTTTGCATCTAATGTGCTCTGCGGACTGAACGCAATAACAAGAGAATTAGGCGCAAGAGGTGCAAATGCTGCTGCAGCAAAACCACCCATTGATCCTCCGCTCATGATCACCCTGTCAAATGATGCAAAAAACCCGCCATCTCGGAGCGACTCTAACGCTTCTATTATCTTCGGATCTCTATACCAAATAGCGCGACGAGCTATAACACCAAGGATGGAAAAGCCTTCGCTGCGATAAAACTTGTCTCCCCATGTCGGTCGACCAATATACGGCTCTTGCGCTGGACGTGCGGCGTTGTCGAAACTTACGATTAGAGTTTCATTTCCTGGTTCAAACTGAAGCCTGTGATCGCCAAGCTCCCGAACGAAGGCTTCTTGTGGTCTGGGCGTGCGCTTTGCCTTGCGTTGAAAAAGGTGCCTAAACATTTATAGGGGCTCTGCAGCAAAAGCCGGCATATCAGCGGCGTGGTTTGTGAACTTCTTTGCCGTGTCAAGCGCCTCTCTGATCGTCACGTCCATGTCCAGATAGCGATAGGTGCCGAGGCGGCCCACGAAGGTCACGCCGGGGGTGGCATGGGCCAGGTCGACATACTGCTCCAGCAGGGATTTCTCCTTGACCAGGCGGATCGGGTAATAGGGCGTGTCGCCCGGCTCTGCCGCGCGGGAGTATTCGCGATAGCAGACGGACCCCTGGTGGCTCTCCCAGGGACTGAAATGCTTGTGCTCGGTGATGCGGGTATAGGGCACATCGCGGTCGCCGTAGTTCATAACCGCACAGCCCTGATAGTCGCCGTCATGGCTGAAGCGTTCGAAATCCAGCGTCCGATAGCCAAGGCGGCCAAGGCGATAGTCGAAGTATCCGTCCAGCGGCCCCGACCAGAAGACGTGATCGGCCTCTGCCGCCATCTCGGCGCTGTATTCCGTGCCCAGTTCGACCGTGATCCGCGGATGGTCCAGGATGGCCGCGACCATCGCGGTATAGCCGTTCTGCGGCATCCCCTGGAAACGGTGGAAGAAATAGTTGTCGTCATAGTTGAACCGCACCGGCAGCCGCTTGAGGATCGACGCCGGCAGTTCGGTCGGCGAACAGCCCCACTGCTTTTCGGTGTAGCCCTTGAAGAAGGCCTCGTAGAGTTCCGGGCCCACGAACCGCAGGGCCTGCTCCTCGAAGCTCTGCGGATCTGTGATGGTCGTGTCGGCCTTGGAGTTGATGAAGGCGCGCGCCTCCTCGGGGCGCAGGGTGGTGCCGAAGAACTGGTTGATCGTCAGCAGGTTTACCGGCAGCGAATAGACCCGGCCCTGCGCGGTCGTCTTGACCCGGTTCTGGAACGGCATGAAGCGCGCGAAGCGGTTGACGTAATCCCACACGCCCTCGTCGTCGGTATGGAAGATGTGCGGGCCATAGACATGCATCATGACGCCGGTGTCAGCATCGCGTTCGGTATGGCAGTTGCCGGCGATATGGGGGCGCGCGTCGATGATGCGGCAGTCATGCCCGGCCTCGGCCAGCTCCCGCCCGATCACGGCACCGGACAGTCCCGCACCCACCAGAAGAATTCTCATTGCCCCGCCCCGCCTTTGCGCATGGTCGACAGTCCGTCATGCTTTGGCCGATGCTATAGCGTGCCGGGAAGGGCAGGCCAACAGGCCGCCGCCTAGGCGACGGCTGAAACCTGCTGCTGCTGACAGATCCAGTCCCAGCTGTCGCGCATGCCCTGCTCCAGCGGGATGGTGGGGTTCCATCCGACCGCCTTTCGAATGCGCGCGATGTCCAGGATGATCCTGGGCACGTCGAAGCCGCGGCCGGGTCGATAGAGCGGCGACAGATCCCGCCCGGTGATCTGTGCCGTCAGCTCGACGATGCGCTTGACCGATGCGCCTTCGCCCGAACCGGCATTGAAGCAACCGTTGATCGGCGATTCCAGGGCGATCGCCGACAGCGCCGCAAGGTCGCGGACGTCGATGAAATCGCGAATGACGCTGCCGTCGCCCCATACCTCGATCTGTTCGCCGCGGGCGATCTTCCACAGATAGGTGCCGATGATGCCCTGCAGGCCTGCATGACCCTGGCGCGGGCCATAGGGATTCGAGGCCCGCAAGGCGACGAAATCCAGCCCATGCAGCTTGCGCTCCATGTGCAGATAGTTCTCGATGGCGACCTTGACGATTCCGTAAGAGCTGATCGGCTGCAGGGGGTGGCTTTCGGGCACCTCCTCGCACTGGGGCACGCCATAGACGGTGCCGCCCGACGACAGGAACACCAGCTTGTGAATGTTGCGGGCCCGCATCGCGTGCAGCAGCCGGACGGTCGCGATCAGGTTGCCCTCGATGTCGGCGCACGGGTTCAGGTTGGAGGTCGCGGGCACCGTCGTGCTGGCGCTGTGGATCACTGAATCGACATCGCGCAGAGCAACCTTCAGGACATCCTCGGATGAGAAGCTGCCCTTGACGTATTCCACCCCGGGCAGGGGGGGGCGGAAGGCTTCGGGTTTCATGTCCAGCACGCGGACGTTGTGTCCGCGGGCGACAAGCGCGTCGACGATATGAGATCCGATGAAGCCGCAGCCGCCGATCACTAGGGTTCGGTTCATGAATGATAATCCGTTATTGTCGCGGTATTCCGTCGAAACGCGGGCTGATCGTGACTGACATGCGCGGCGCAACGTGGCCTTGGCACGATCACCCATACCGGAAACATGCTGCATTGCAAACAACTGCAGGGCTGGCCATAAGCCCTGTACGGTCACCGCAATCCGGGTCTTTGGACAGCACCGCGTCGGCGGAACAGGTCACCCCGAGGGAGCAGGCATAGTGTTGATCCTACACGCGAAGGCAAGCCAGCAGGCACAGGCATTGTCTGCCGAGCTTTTGAAAGAAAACGACTTCCTTGTGCTTGCCGGGCCGGTGGGAGCATTCGATGCCACCGCGCTGCACCCCGGGCCGGGTCGGGTCGGCGGGACCGTTCTGCGCTTTACCCACCTGACCCCCCGGCCATCTGCCTTTCAGGTGTTGGCCGACTGCGCCTGCCTCTGTCAGCGGCTTCTTGCCGAACATCTGTGCGCCCTGCGCTATCGTCAACCGCAGGACGAACAGACCGCCTTTTCCGGCGATGCCCCCGTCGCCTGGTCGGCGCAGGCGGACGGAACCGTGACCGCATTCCGCATTGCGCCGATCATCGCCAGCAGTCCGCTGCTGATGTCGCTGTCACGCGATCTCTGTGGCCGGTCGATGTCGGACGACCGGCGCTTTGCCTTTCTTGCCGCCGCCTTTGCAGGAGCCTGAATGCCACAACTGAACGACATCTGGACGGCCATTGCCGGTCGCGCCGGGATCGCGGACCGACGCCCTGATTTTCGCTTCGACCCGGCATTCTACGCCCGCACCTATCCCGAAATCGACGGTGACGATGCCGCGCTGCTGCGCCATTTCGTCGACTGCGGAAAGGCCGAAGGCCGCAACGGCACATATTACAGTCTCCTGCGCCGACAGGCGCCCCATATCGACGGTGCCCTGGACAGGCTGGTCACGGACCCGGGCATTCGCGCGGCGATCGACGCCGGGCATCCCGATGCCCTGCACTTGGCGTTCGAGGCGATCCTGCTGGGCGCTCCGGTCGATGCGGCCATCTCGGACTTTTCGATGTCGGCCTATCTGGAATGGTATCCCGACATCGAGGCGGCGGGGATGAACCCGTTGATGCATTATCTGCGCTTCGGATCGGTCGAGGGTGGGCGCCGCACCCTTGCGGATCTGCGCAAGGGACTGCACCGGGGCCAGCAGGTGTTCCGGCCCGAACTGCCCACCGTCCTGATCTGCGTCCACGAGATGTCGCGCACCGGCGCTCCCGTCGTCGGGCGCGATCTTGTCCGCGAGGCAAGCCGGACCCACAACGTCGCGGTCGCCGCCCTGCGCGGCGGGGACCTGCTGGACCAGTTCCTGCCGCACTGCTGCGGCGCGCTGGTGACCCAGAACCCGCTGCGCGAGATGCCCTACCTGAACGCCGACGTGTTCCGCCGGATCGACCATGCGATCCTGAATTCCGTCGAATGCGCGCCGTTCATCCATCCGCTGGTCGCACAGCAGGTGCCGTTCGCAGCCTATATCCATGAATATTCGGACTATACGTTCCCGTCGTGGAAGTCCCTGTACATGGCGGCCTTTGCGGATCTGCTGATCTTCTCCTCCGAACATGTCCGCGACAGCTGGCAGGGGCGCCTTGCGGATGTCGACTTCGACACCGCGACTGACAGCACCATCATTCCCCAGCATCCGCTGATCGACGGGCAGGTCACCGAACGGCGCCGGGTCGAGGCGCGGCGCAGGATTTCCGCGGCCCTGGGCCGTGATCTGGCGGATGCGCGCATCGTCTGCGGCGCGGGCCACGTCCAGTGGCGCAAGGGCACCGACATCTTCGTGCAGGCGGCGCAGATCTGCGCCGATGCGGACCCCGACACCGTGTTCGTCTGGATCGGCGACGGCCGGAACCACCAGGACATGGGGTTCGGCGTCTGGTTCGACTATCACCTCCGCCAGGTCGGCGCGAACCGGCCGGACGGCAACCTGTTCATGCTGCCGGCGGGGCCGCTGTATCTGGACGTGATGGACGCCGCGGATTCGATGTTCCTGTCCTCGCGGCTGGACCCGCTGCCGAACGTGGTCTTCGACGCGGTGCGGCGCGGCCAGACGATGGTCTGCTTCGACGGAGCCACGGGCTTTGCCGACGACCGGTATCGCGGATCCGACCGGATCACGCGCACCCCCTATGCCGACCCGGCCGCCGCGGTCCGGGCCCTGCTGGCGCTGCCCCGCAAGACGGGAACGCCGGACCAGGACCAGCCCGCCGCCGATGACGATGGGCCGCGACTGTTCCACCGCATGCGCAGCGCCCTGCACGACCGCCTGGTGCAGCAGCGCAACTTCGTCCTCGGCGAAAGCCGGATCGACATCCCGCTGCTGTTCACCAAGTCCGAGGCCGACCGCCCCCTGCGCCGGCAGGAACGCGAGAAGCTGTTCCGCTATGGCCGCCGGTTGCTGTGGCGCGACGTGGACGACGCGCGCACGACCGTCGCCGCATCCGACAACTGGGTGCACCGCCGCCTGCGCCTGGAGGAGTATCGGGCCATCGCGCCGGACGATGCTGGGGTGGCGGACTTTGCCATCCACGTCCATGCGTTCTACATCGACGATCTGGATGACGACCTGCGCGATCAGGCGGCCTTCGCACGGGCCTCGCGCATCGTCGTGACCACCGATACCGAGGCCAAGGCCGACCGGATCCGCCAGATGGGTGCCGACCGCGGCCTGACCATCCAGACGCAGCTGGTGCCCAACCAGGGCCGGGACATCCTGCCCTTCCTGCGGCTGTTCGGGCGCGACGGCCTGGCGGGCGACGATCGCATCTGGTGCCACCTGCATCAGAAGAAGTCGGTCCAGACGACCTCGCACGGCGATGTCTGGCGGCGTTTCCTGCATCGCATCCTGCTGGGCGACCAGGACATGCTGTCCTGGGCCGTCCGTCGGATCGCGGACCCCGACGTGGGCCTGGTCGCGCCGTTCGAGCCGCATTTCGTGCCCTGGGACGATTCGCGGCGTCTGCTGGCGGGCATCGCGGACCGCTTTCCGGGCCCGATGCCGCAGAACCCGCTGCTGTTCCCGGTGGGCAACATGTTCTGGACCAAAGCCGATGTCGCCCGTCAGATGCTGGACCTGTTCGGAGAGGACCACCCCTGGCCCAATGAACCGATCCCGACCGACGGCACCGAGTACCACCTGATCGAGCGCCTGTGGCCCGCCATCGCCGCGCGAATGGGGCTGGATTCGGTGTTTCTGCACAAGGATGATGAGGAGCGGGTCTGAGCAATGCGTCCCTGAGCCAGTGTCCTGCAATCCTGCGACACGTCATTTTTGGACGGAGTCCTGCTAAATGGAGGTATTATGATTGAAGTTATTTTTCACATTGGCATGGGCAAGACAGGCACGACGTCATTGCAGCATGTACTGCGGTCCAGTCACGACGTCCTTCAGTCGGCAGGGATCCGATATTTGGGGATGTGGCAGGAATTAATCTCTGAAAAGTATTGTGATTATGTCGGGTTTCAGGGGTTCCGACAATTGCCTGTTGATCAACAGCCTGCTGCCGCAGAGCGGCTGGTGCATCAACTGACCCGCTTGGCGTCACAGGATGGCATTGATCGGTTTCTGTTTTCCAACGAGCAGTACTTTGAGAACATCGACCATCTTCACCCATTTTTCGAACGGCTACGGCAGTTCGTCACGGTGCGGTTTTTTCTTTGGGTCAGACCCGCCGATGCATGGTTGCCCTCGGCTTGTGCGCAATGGGGTATCTTGCACAAGACGAATGTCGGTCCCGTTCAACCGTTCGTCGACCAGGCGGACCGCCTGATCCTGCAGTATCGTCATGTTGTGACGTGGAAACGGCTGTTCGGCGACAGTGTGGTGATCCGCCCGTTCATCAAGGGTGTGGACCCAGTCGCCGACTTTGCAGAACAGCTTGGCCTTCCCCTTCCGGTTTCGCAGGATCGTCGGCAGATGCGGCCTGATGCAGCGGACCTGATACTGCGAGCGGCTTTCAACACGCAGTTTGACGGAATGGTGTTACCGGACGTTTTCAACGCGGCAATAGGCAGGTATCGGCCGTTGACCACGGCACAAGGTCTCCAGGCCAAGGCAGACCTTCTTTTGGGACGCAGCAGCATGCCGCAAGTCGTCGAGAAGCATCGCGATCTTCTTGGTCGGGCTTCAGAAGCAGCAGGCTTCGACGTTGCAGGAACGGATATTGCGCGGGACGATCTCCCTTCGCGTGACGAACTGGTAGACAGCCTTTTGGGACGCGCTGTCGAAATCATCGCCGGGCAAGCTCGGGAATTGGCAGAGATGCGTGACCGCATAAGCGTTTTGGAGAGGCGTTTGGAACACTAGGGTACGATGTTTTCCTTGAACGCCTTGCAGGCATTTGCGATGGGCAGGAGACCGTCACGCAGACAGTCGGTCCCTGCCCGCCAGGCAGACCGACCCCCTTTGGGAGGAGGGGCGCGCTGCCTCTGACCCCGACCGGAGACGCATCAGATGACCTCGACCAGCCCGCAGACCGACCTGACCGTGCCGCCGGTCAGAACCGCCCTGATCGTGCTGGGCATGCACAGGTCGGGAACCTCGGCGTTGGCGGGTGTGCTGGGGCATCTGGGTGCGGCGCTGCCGCAGGACCTGATGGCGCCCTCGGACATGAACGCCAAGGGGTTCTTCGAATCGAACCGCATCACCGGGCTGAACGACCGTCTGCTGGCGCAGGCTGGCGTCACCTGGTGGGACCCGCGCCGCTTTCCCGCCGCGTGGTTCGACACCCCCGAGGCGGCCACCCTGCTGGACGAGGCCGTCGAGGTGCTGCGGGCGGATTACGGCGATGCGGCGCTGTTCGTCATGAAGGACCCGCGGATCTGCCGCCTGCTGCCCTTCTGGATCGCCGCGCTGGACCGCTTCGGCGCGCAGGTCCGGATCGTGCACACGCACCGTGCCGCGTGGGACGTCGCCGCGTCGCTGGCCCGGTGGGCGGAGTACGAGCCCGAGTTCGGGCTGGTGCTGTGGTCGCGCCACGTCCTGGACGCCGAGGCCGACAGCCGCGCACTGCCGCGCTGCTTCACCAGCTTCGAGGCGCTGATGGACGACTGGCGCGCCGTGGCCCGCCATATCGCCGACGCGCTGGACCTGGACTGGCCGCGGGGCCCGGATCAGGCCGGCGTCGCGGTGGACGATTTCCTCAGCCGTGACCTGCAGCATTTCCGCGGCGCATCGGCGACCGGTCCCGACGGCCAGCCCCTGCCTCCGGTGGCGGCAGAGTTGCAGCAGGTTCTGGGCGCATGGGTCGATGAGGGAGAATCGTCGCAGGATCACGATCGCCTTGACCGCCTGCGGTCGGCGCTGGATGCCAGCGGGCCGCTGTTCGACGGATTGGCCCTGCGGACCGTGCATCGTGCCCGTCAGGTGGCACATCTGTCGGGCCGGGTCGAAAGCCTGACGGCGGACCTGACCCAGGCGCGCCGGGACCTGAGCCGTGCCGGGCAGGAGGCCGACCGCCGTGACGCCCAGATCGCCGAACAGGCAGAGCGTCTGGAGGTCATGGAGCGGCGCCAACACGTCGCGTCGGTCCAGTTGCGACAGCTGACCGAACAGCGCGAACGCGAGATGCAGGAGCGCCTGCGGCTGGCCATCGCACTGGACGACCCGAACGCCATGGCGGACCGGCTGGACGACCTTGCCGAACGCGTGGAACGTGTCACCGCCGAACGCCGCAGGGAGCGCGACCGCCTGAACGCCGAAGCCGAGGCCATGGCCGCCGAAGGCGCGCGGCTGCGCGAGGACCTGGCCACGGCCCGTGCCGAACGCGATGCCGCGCAGCGCTGGGGTGCGACCCGCGAGGCGGAGCTGCTGGCCAGCACCTCGTGGCGCGTGACGGCACCGCTGCGGGCGGTGTCGCGTGTGGCGCGGCGGCTGCGGCCCTAGTCGCGCTGCCAGGGGCGCAGCTCGGCCTCCATCCAGGTGCCGTGGGCGGCGTTGGGAAAGACGATCCAGTCCTGGCCGAAGCGGTCGGCGTGGTCTTCGGTCAGGCGGTGCTGATCCTCCAGCGCGGCCCCGGCGAAGGCCCCATGGAAATCGTGCAGCGTGTCGCCCAGCTGCAGCACGATGCGGTGCCCGTCCTCGACCTGCGCGCGGCGGGCGGCCTTGGGCGGACCGAAGAGCAGGACCTGTTCGGCGCGGACCTGGGGCAGGCCGAGACGCGACAGAGTCGCGATGGTGGCCAGCTTGTTCTCCTCGAACCGGTCCGAGACGTAGAAGATCGTGACGCCCAGGCTGTCGGCCAGCGCAAAGAACTCGGCCGCGCCGGGGATCAGGTGGGGATTGCCCTCGCGCTCCCACAACAGCCAAGTGTCGATGTTCTGGAACATCCCCTCGTTGTGCATCGCGGCCGCCATGACGGCGCTGTTGTCCAGGATCGTCTCGTCGATGTCGCTGAGGACCGCCAGCCCGGCGCCGCCGCCTGCCTGGTCAACGGCGGCACGCAGGCGCAGGGTCGCCAGCGCATAGCATTGCCGCTGCAGGGCGCGCACCTCGGCCGAGGCCTGCTGATAGCGGACGGCGATGGCGTGGTCGTGAGGCGTGCGGGTGGGCTGCATGATCTGTCCTTTGGTCGCGCGCAGCATAGCTATGCCGCGCGCGCCGCCGGGTCAAATGACGGTCCGGTGGTCTGCGCCGCGTGGTCAGATGGCGGGCGCGGGGATGCGATAGGGCGCCTCGCGGACGGGCAGGTGGATCAGGGCGCTGAAGGCCCCGATGCCCACGCCGATCCACCAGACCAGGAAATAGTCGCCCGACGCGTCGTACAGCTTGCCCCCCAGCCAGACCCCCATGAACGATCCCAGCTGGTGAGACAGGAACACGAACCCGTAGAGCGTCCCCATGTAGCGCAGCCCATAGATATAGGCGACCAGACCCGAGGTCAGCGGCACCGTGGCCAGCCACAGCCCCCCCATGACCAGCGAGAACACGACCACCGTGGCAGGCGTCATCGGCGTCAGGATGAAGGCCGCGGCGGCGATGGTGCGCAGCGTATAGATGCCCGCCAGCAGGTATTTCTTGGTATAGCGCTTGCCCAGATATCCCGCCAGGATCGCCCCGCCGATATTCGCCAGCCCGATCAGCGAGATGGCGATCGCCCCAAGCGCCGACGTGGTGGTGATGCCCAGGCCCGCCAGCATGCCGGCAGGGTCGATGGGGCCGCACATCTCGGTGATCATCGCGGGGAAATGCGCGGTGATGAAGCCCAGCTGATAGCCGCAGGAGAAGAACCCCGCAAAGATCATCATGAAGGACGGGTCGCGGAACGCGCGCCGCAGCACGGTGCCCATGCTGTCCTCCAGCTGCGACGGGGTCGCGGGCCTGCCGTCCCCCAGCATCGGAAGGAACAGCATCGTCGACAGGACGATCACGCCGAAGATGATGAAGACCGACTGCCACGGATAGAAGGCCAGCAGCCCTTCGGCCAGGGGCGCGCCGAAGACCTGTCCCGCCGATCCGGCGGCGGTGGCGATGCCCAGGGCCAGGCTGCGGTTGTCGTCGCTGGCGGCCCGGCCGACCACGGCCAGGATCACCCCGAACCCGGTGCCCGCGATGCCAAAGCCCACGATGATCTCGAGCAGCTGGATGCTGGCAGGGGTCGTGGCAAAAGCGGTCAGGATCAGGCCGGAGCTGTAGAGGATCGCGCCGACGATGATCGCCCACCGGTCGCCCCAGCGTTCCGCCATCGCGCCAAAGATCGGCTGGCCGATGCCCCAGGCCAGGTTCTGGATCGCGATGGCCAGCGAGAACTCGGCCCGCGGCCAGCCGAAATCCTGTGCGATGGGAATCTGGAACACGCCAAAGCTGGCGCGCAGTGCAAAGTTGATCAGCAGGATCAGCGATCCGCCGATCAGCACGGGTGTCAGGATGCGGGAATGGGGCATGGCTGCGGCCTTGGATGGGGTCAACCGCAGCGTTGCCCCCGGCATGGGGGCGCGTCAATCACGCAATTGTCAGGATGCAATCGCCGCCGGTCAGCGGCGCTGAACCTCGGACTGGATCGAGAAGCGCGAGGCGGGGATCGTTCCGCCCTTAGACATCTCTCCTAGGATCACGGTCGTCTTCTGGCCGGTATCGTCTGTCACGACCCACTGGCGCAGCTCGGTCGGCGCGGTGAACACCATCTGGATGGTACCGTTCTGCGGCCGCTGCGGATCCTGCGCGGTGACGACGGTGCCGTTGTTCTGTTCGCTGTGTCCGGTGACCATGCCCTGGCGGCCCAGGTTCACGTTGGCGTCCAGGATGATCGACAGCGGCGTCTGGGACAGGGGATACTGCTGCGGGCCGCCGTTCGACTTGCCGTCGAAGATCGCCACGTTGCCGCCGGATGCCAGAACCAGCGTCGGGTCGTTGTCGTATTCGAACCGCACCCGGCCGGGACGCTGGATATAGACGGTCCCCGTCGATACCGTGCCATCCGGGTTGATCTGCGTGAACTCGGACGTGACCGTGGTCAGGCTGTTGAGATAGCGCGAGATCTCGGACAGCGGGATGCGTTCGGCCAAGGCCGGAAAGGCCATGGCGACAAGAAGGGCGGGCGCAAGGGCGAGGGTGCGTATGTTCATGGTCCCGATCATATCCTTTCGCTGTTGCGATGCACATCACGTCTGGCGGATGAACGCGCAGCCAACCATCGCGCGTCCGTGACGGTTCCCCATCATTTGTTTCATGCCCGACGCCTTGCGAAGAACGCATGGGGAACATATCTTTCCCGGCATGGCACAGCGCACCTTGCAGGACAAGCTGGCGATCCTGTCGGACGCCGCGAAATACGACGCCTCCTGTGCGTCCAGCGGAACGACGCGACGCGATTCGCGGTCGGGGGGCATCGGCTCGGCCGGGGGCACGGGGATCTGTCATGCCTATACGCCGGACGGGCGCTGCATCAGCCTGCTGAAGATCCTCATGACGAATTTCTGCATCTATGATTGCGCCTATTGCATCAACCGCGTCAGCAGCAATGTCGAACGCGCCCGGTTCTCTCCGGAGGAGGTGGTCCGGCTGACGCTGGAATTCTATCGCCGCAACATGATCGAGGGGCTGTTCCTGTCGTCGGGCATCATCCGCAGCCCGGACCAGACGATGGGCGACATGGTCCGCATCGCGCGGATGCTGCGGATCGAACACGGGTTCAAGGGATACATCCACCTCAAGACGATCCCCGATGCCTCGCCCGACCTGGTGGCGCAGGCGGGGCTGTTCGCGGACCGCCTGTCGGTGAATGTCGAACTGCCCCAGGATGCCAGCCTGCGCCACCTTGCCCCAGAAAAGCGCCCCGAGACGATCCGCGCCACCATGGCCGACGTGCGCCTTGGCCGCGAGGCCGCCAAGGACCGCAGCCATACCGGCAAGCGCCCTCCGCGCTTCGCCCCCGCCGGGCAGTCCACGCAGATGATCGTCGGCGCGGATCAGGCCACCGACGTCGACATCCTGAACACGTCGGCCAATCTCTATTCGGGGTATCAGCTGAAGCGTGTCTATTACTCGGCCTTCAGCCCGATCCCCGACGCGTCCGCCATGCTGCCGCTGATCAAGCCGCCCCTGATGCGCGAACATCGCCTGTATCAGGCCGACTGGCTGATGCGCTTTTACGGCTTTGACGCGACAGAGATCGGGTCGGCGCATCCGTCCGGCAACCTGGACCTGGCGATCGACCCCAAGCTGGCCTGGGCGCTGGCCAACCGGGCGCAGTTCCCCGTCGATGTCGCCCGCGCCCCGCGCGAGATGCTGCTGCGCGTGCCGGGCTTCGGCACCAAGACCGTGGGCCGCATCCTGACCGCGCGTCGGAACGGCGTGCTACGATACGCGGACCTGCTGCGCATGGGCGCGATCATGTCCAAGGCCCAGCCCTTCGTCACGCTGCCCGACTGGACGCCGGGCGCACTGACCGACAGCGCCGGCCTGCGGGCGCGCTTTGCGCCGCCGCCTGAACAGCTGTCCCTGTTCGGATGATCCGGGTCCCGCTGCCGCGGTTCGGACGCTTTGACGCCTGGCGTCAGACCGCCCGCGATCTGGCCAGCGCACGCGTCCCGATGGAGGACGTGACCTGGGCCGACCCCGACACGCCTCCCGACCTGTTCGGCGCCGACCCGGCCCCGCCGCCGGGCGATCATCCGGTGATCGCCACGCAGGAGTTCCTGCAGCTGGCCCGTCAGGTCGCCAGCCATTCGGACCCGGAACGCTGGTCGCTGCTGTACGGAGCATTGATGCGGGCGCAGGGCGACCGACGCTTTCTGTCCAATCCCGCCGATCCAATGATGGACCGCCTGTCGCGCACGGCGAAATCGGTGCGCCGCGACATCCACAAGATGCACGCCTTTGTCCGGTTTCACGAACTGCCCTCGGACGGGCCGCGCCGGGCCTTCGGTGCGTGGTTCGAACCCGAACACCCCATCCTGGAGGCCGGGACGCCGTTCTTTGCCAAGCGGTTCGCCGACATGGACTGGCTGATCGCCACGCCCGAAGGCACCGCCCGGTTCGACGGCGGCACCATCGTCTATGACGACCCGGCCCCGCGCCCCGATCTGCCCGACGATGCCAGCCATGACCTGTGGCAGACCTATTTCGCCAACATCTTCAACCCCGCGCGCATCAAGACCAATGCAATGCGGTCCGAGATGCCCAAGAAGTACTGGAAGAACCTGCCCGAAACCCGGCTGATCCCCGACATGCTGGCCGATGCGCCACGCCGTGTTCAGGCCATGCGCGACGCGGGGGCGACCGATGCGCCGGCCTTTGCGCCCAAGATCACCGCCCGCCTGCGCCAGCAGCCCGACGACAGCATCCCCGACACGCTGGAGCAGGCCGCGTCCCAGGCCGCCCGCTGCACCCGGTGCGAGCTGTGTCATGCGGCCACCCAGACCGTCTGGGGGCAGGGCGATCCTGCCGCCCGCCTGATGCTGGTGGGCGAGGCGCCGGGCGATCAGGAGGATCTGGCGGGCCTGCCCTTCGTCGGCCCCGCGGGCCAACTGTTGCACCGCACCATGGCCGAGGCCGGGCTGGCCCACGACCGTGCGTGGATGACCAATGCGGTCAAGCATTTCCGTTTCACCCCGCGCGGCAAGCGCCGCCTGCACCAGACGCCCGACCGCGACCATGTCGATCAGTGCCGCTGGTGGCTGGACCTGGAACGCCGCATGGTCGCGCCGCGCCTGACCGTGGCCCTGGGGGCGACGGCGGCCTTCGCGCTGACCGGCAATCGCAAGCCGCTGACGCCGCGCCGCGGTCTGGTCGAACCGGCGCGCGACGGCGGCCCCGTCCTGATCACCTGGCATCCCAGCCTGATCCTGCGCCTGCCGCCCGACCGCGCCCCCGCGGCCTTGGCCGAACTGCGCGCCGATCTGGCGCAGGCCGTGCAGATGGTGGCCTGAGGCGTCAGCCGAAGACCGACCAGCCGGTGAATTCGGCCAGCCGTTCGGCGGCCAGTGTGCCCATCTGCGAATTGCCCCATCCGTCCAGCCCCGGCGACCAGATCGCGATCGACGCCTTGCCCGGCGCGATGACCAGCAGCCCACCCCCCACGCCGGATTTGGCGGGCATGCCCACGCGGAAGGCGAAATTGCCCGACCCGTCATATTGCCCGCAGGTCATCATCAGCGCATTGATACGCCGCTGTTTCACCGGGGCCAGAAGGGGCGGCGCGCAGTCCAGCCCGGCGATCACCCGGCCCGCGCGGGCCAGCTGGATGCAGGACATCTCGATCGCGCATTGGTGGACATAGGTGCCGATGACATGGTCCGGCGGATTGCGCAGATTGCCAAAGCTGCGCAGGTAATGCGCCAGGGCCGCGTTACGATAGCCGGTCCGCGCCTCGGACCGGGCGACGGCCTTGTCGATGTGGATGTCGTCATCCTCGGCCGCCGCGCGCACGAAGCCCAGGATCTCGGCCAGGGTCTGCTGGGGGCTGCGTCCGGTCAGCAGCTGGTCGGTGACCACGATGGCGCCCGCGTTGATGAACGGGTTCCGGGGCCGGCCCTTCTCCTGTTCCAAGAGCAGGATCGAATCGAACCGGTCGCCCGACGGCTCGCGCCCCACGCGCAGCCACAACTGTTCGCCGATGCGGCCCAGCACGCAGGCCAGCGCGAACACCTTGCTGACCGACTGTATGGAAAATCCCCGATCCGCCTGCCCGGCGGTCAGCACCTGCCCGTCGGCCAGGGCCACGGCGATGCCGAACTGATCGGGGGCGACACCGGCCAGTTCGGGGATGTAGTCGGCGACCTTGCCCCAATCGGCGGCCTTGCGGATGTCGCGGTCCAGGTCCTGCAGAAAGCGTTCAAGCGTCATGGCGTCCCCCGATGCTGCGCAGAGCCTATGGCGCGAAACCGCCGCCCGGGGAAGGTTAAAGCGCCTGACCCGCCAGCATCCGCGGCATCGGCGACACGGACAGCCCCGCCGCCTGCCGCATGAAGCCGCGCCGCAGTCCCGGCAGTGCATCGACCACGCCCATGCCCGCGCCGCGCAGCCCGGCCACGGCCGGATTGTCTGTCGCGAACAGTCGGTTCACCCCGTCCATGCCCAGTGCCAGCGTCGTTGCATCCGGTCTGCGCCACGCCTGATACCGCTCCAGCACCAGCGTGCTGCCGATATCCTCGCCCCGTCGGGCGGCATCGACCAGCACCTCGGCCAGGGCGGCCACGTCGCGCAGGCCCAGGTTCAGGCCCTGGCCCGCGATGGGATGGACCCCATGCGCCGCGTCCCCTACCAGCGCCACGCGGTCGGCGGCATAGCGTTCGGCCAGGGACAGCGACAGCGGATAGCTGAAGCGCGGCCCCGCCAGCGACAGATCGCCCAGGAAATCGCCAAAGCGCGGCCGCAGGACGGCCAGGAAGGCGGCGTCGTCCAGGGCGGCGATGGCCGCGGCGTTCGCGGTGGTTTCCGACCAGACGATGTTGCTGCGGTTGCCGGGCAGGGGCAGGATCGCCAGCGGCCCGGTGGCCATGAAATACTGATGCGCGATGCCTTGATGGGGCAGGGCATGGTCGATGGCCGCGACCAGCGCGGTCTGGCCGTAATCCCAGCCCTGGCGCCGGATGCCCGCGCGCGTGGCCACGCCCGACCCGCGCCCGTCCGCACCGACCAGCAGCCGGGCCGTCAGCCGCTGCCCGTCAGACAGGATCGCAGTGACGCCCGCCGGGCCGGCTTCGTGGCCGGTGACGGACAGGCCGGGCAGGGTGGTGACAGTGCCCTCCATCGCATCGGTCAGGGCGGCGTGCAGGAAGCGGTCCTCCAGCATGTGGCCCACCGGGCCTTCGCCCAGTTCGGCGCTGTCGAAATGCAGGAAGAAATGGCCCGCGCCCTCTCCGGGCCGGCCTTGGGACGCCTTGATCTGGTGGATCGGCTGGGCGTCGGGGGCCAGCCGGTCCCACAGGCCAAGCGCCTTCAGCACCCGGACCGAGGCGATGGCCAGCGAATAGGCCCGCCCGTCGAAGCCCGCCCCCGACCGCGCGCGCGCGGGGCGCGGATCGACCACGGCCACGCGCAGCCCGGCCTGGGCCAGCGCCAGCGCCAGGGTCGGGCCGTTCAGCCCGCCCCCGGCCACCACGATGTCGAAATCCTGTGTCATGGCCCGCAGCTTGCACGGGCCGTGGGCAAAGGCAATGCGGCGCGCGGCCTCACGCGCCCTGGGCCAGCAGGGCGGCCAGCCCGGTCTGGTAATCGGGATAGTGCAGCGTCACGCCCAGGTCGCGCTTGATCCGGTCGTTCCGGACCCGCTTGCTGTCGCCATAGAAGGACCGCGCCATCGGGGTCATGTCGGCCTGATCGAAGGGCACCGCGGGCGGCAAGGGCAGGCCCAGCAGGGTCGCCGCATGGGCGATCACGTCCTGAGGCGGGGCCGGATCGTCGTCGCAGACGTTGTAGATGCCGATCGGGTCGGGCGCGTCGATCGAGGCCAGCAGGACCTGGGCGATATCCTCGACATGGATGCGCGAGAAGACCTGGCCGGGCTTGATGATGCGCCGCGCGGTGCCGTCGCGGACCTTCTGGAACGGACCGCGACCGGGACCATAGATCCCCGCCAGCCGAAAGATGTGCAGCGGCAGGTCATGGGCGCGGGCCAGGTCCTGCCACGCGGCTTCGGCGGTAATGCGGGCCTGACCGCGCGGCCCCGACCCGTCCAGGACCGAATCCTCGTCGACCCAGCCCCCGTCGCGGTCGCCATAGACGCCAGTGGTCGACAGATAGCCTAGCCACCGGAGCCGGGCGCGAGCCAAGTCGTCGCGGAACGCGGCCAGAACAGGGTCGCCGTCCGGTCCGGGCGCGGTGCTGACCAGGATCGCGTCGGCCTGGGCGATGGCCGTGCGCAGCGCATCCTCGGACCCCGGCCACAGCAGGGGCACGGCGCCTGCGGCCGCGACGCGGTCAGGGTCGTCGCGGGTGGTGCCGGTGACCTGCCAGCCGCGGGCGGTCAACAGGGGTGTCAGGAAGCCGGCGCTGTAGCCGTGACCGAAAACGAGCATCTTCATGACGGCACCGTAACGGCGCGCGCGTGGCTGCGCCAGACGCTTGCCTGCCGCCTGCCGCGCTGGCAGGGTCGGCGCAGCAAGAAGGACAGATCCGATGACGACAGACGCCCGCTTTCTGCCGGTCCAGACCCCCGACGCCGCGGCGCCCCGCGACTTTACCGACGCGGCCGCGGCCGTGGCCCATCTGCGTGCGCTGTACGACCAGGCGACCGGCTTTCTGCTGGGCCATTTCACCGCCATCCTGGAAGGCACGTCCCCCGTCGCGCGCTATCGCGCCTTCTACCCCGAGGTGCGGCTGATTGTCCCGACGCATGGCAAGATCGACAGCCGCCTGTCCTTCGGCCATGTGGTCGCGCCCGGCGTCTATGCGGCCACGGTGACGCGCCCGGACCTGTTCCAGCATTACCTGACCGAGCAGCTGGGCCTGCTGATCAAGAATCACGGGGTACCCGTGACCATCGGCCTGTCGGACACGCCTATGCCTGTCCATTTCGCGGTCGCCGCCCAGAGCGACCTGGCCGTCCCGCAGGAGGGCGTTCTGGATTTCAGCCTGCGCGACGTCTTTGACGTGCCGGACCTCAACACCATGAACGACGACATCGTGAACGGCGTGGCCGGCGCCATGCCCGATGGCAGCCAGCACCTGGCGGCGTTCACTGCGCAGCGCGTGGATTATTCGCTGGCGCGCCTGGCGCATTACACGGCGACCGCGCCCGAGCATTTCCAGAACTTCGTCCTGTTCACCAACTATCAGTTCTATGTCGACGAGTTCGAGGCCTTTGCCCGCCACGTCCTGTCGGACCCGGACAGCGGCTATACCGCCTTCGTCGCCCCCGGAAACCAGCAGATCACCGACGGCCATGACACGATCGTGCCGCTGTCCAAGCTGCCGCAGATGCCGACCTATCACCTGAAACGCGCGAACGGGCAGGGGATCACGCTGGTCAATATCGGCGTCGGCCCGTCCAACGCCAAGACCGCGACCGACCACATCGCGGTGCTACGCCCGCATGTCTGGCTGATGGTGGGCCATTGCGCGGGGCTGAGGAACAGCCAGTCCCTGGGCGATTTCGTCCTGGCCCACGCCTATCTGCGCGAGGATCACGTGCTGGACGACGACCTGCCCGTCTGGGTGCCGATCCCGGCCCTGGCCGAGGTCCAGGTCGCCCTGCAGGAGGCCGTGGCCGAGGTCACCCAACTGGACGGGTACGAGTTGAAGCGCATCATGCGCACGGGCACCGTCGCCACCATCGACAACCGCAACTGGGAGCTGCGCGACCAGTCCGGCCCGGTCCACCGCCTGTCGCTGTCGCGCGCGGTCGCGCTGGACATGGAAAGCGCCACGATCGCCGCGAACGGGTTCCGGTTCCGCGTTCCCTACGGCACGCTGCTCTGCGTCAGCGACAAGCCGCTGCACGGAGAGCTGAAGCTGCCGGGCATGGCGACGGACTTCTATCGCACGCAGGTCGCCAACCATCTGCTGATCGGCATCCGCGCGATGGAGAAGCTGCGCGACATGCCGCTGGAGCGCATCCATTCGCGCAAGCTGCGGTCCTTCAGCGAGACGGCGTTCCTGTAGCGCGGCGGCAAAACACCAGCAAACGCGGGTTTTCGCGCGCGGGGCGAAAAAGGCTTGATCTGCCCGTCAAAACCGTGTGTAGCAGGCGATATGCCGCAAAAGGCGCAATTTGTGGGCCCGGTGCAACAGGGCAAGAGGAGACGGACCATGGCTACGGCTGCTGCAAAACCGATGACCAAGACCCAACTGGTGGCGACGATCGCCGAAGAAATGGGCTCGGACAAGAAATCCGCTTCGGCCGCTCTGGACGCGATCGTGGCGATCGTGACCCGCGAAGTCGCCGGCGGCGGCGCGGTGACCCTGCCGGGCATCGGCAAGATCGCCTGCCGCGCCCGTCCCGAGCGTCAGGTCCGCAACCCGCAGACCCAGGAAATGATGACCAAGCCGGCCGACAAGCAGGTCAAGGTCACCATCGCCAAGGCCCTGAAGGACAGCGTCAACAGCTGATCCGCAGATGCTGCGATGACGGATCGGGGTCGTGCCATCGGGCACGGCCCCTTTTCTTTATGTCTTCACCCCGCGGCGGTGCTCTGCTAGCCGTTTTGCATCACCTGCAAGAAAGGCCTGGTCCATGGATCTTCGCGCGTTGCTGATGGGTCTGGCCTTCGCGGTGATGTGGGCCTCGGCCTTCACCTCGACCCGGATGATCGTGACCGAGGCGCCGCCGCTGATGGCGCTGGCCCTGCGCTTTGCGCTGTCGGGCGTGGTGGGCGTGATGATCGCGCTGGCCATGGGGCAGACCTGGCGCACCCTGACGCGGGCGCAGTGGCGCGCCGTGCTGATCCTGGGGCTGTGCCAGAACGCGCTGTACCTGGGCCTGAACTGGACCGCGATGCAATGGATCGAGGCGGGCTTGGCCTCGATCATCGCCGCGACCATGCCGCTGATGGTGGCCGCCCTGGGCTGGAGCCTGATGGGCGAGCGCCTGCGCCCGATGGGCGTGGGCGGCCTGATCCTGGGCGTCGTGGGCGTGGCGATCATCATGGGCGCGCGCCTGCAGGGCGGCAGCGACCTGACCGGCATCGTCATGTGCTTCGTCGCGGCGCTGGCGCTGGCGGTGGCGACCCTGACGGTGCGGGGCGCCAGTTCGGGCGGCAACGTGATGATGATCGTGGGCCTGCAGATGCTGGTCGGCGCCGTGACCCTGGGCCTGATCGCGCCCTGGTTCGAGACCTGGGACGTCACCTATACCCCGCGCCTGGTCGTGGCGTTCCTCTATACGGTGATCGTGCCGGGGCTGGTCGCGACCTGGGTGTGGTTCATGCTGGTTGGGCGCATCGGCGCGGTGCGCGCGGCGACGTTCCATTTTCTGACACCCTTCTTCGGCGTGGCCACCGCCGCCCTGTTCCTGGGCGAGGATCTGGGCGCGGGCGACGTGATCGGCGTCGCGGTCATCATGGCAGGCATCCTGGCGGTGCAGCTGTCCAAGGCGCCCCCGGTCAAGCGGCCGCCGCCCAGCTGACGGACCCCTGCGGCCGTCGGCGGCGTTGAACCCGCGCCAACCCCTGCGATGATGGTGCCATGCGTCCCGACCAGATCCTGCACCCGACCGAGGCCGGGCTCTATTGCCCGCCCGGCGATTTCTACATCGACCCGGTCCGCCCGGTGCCCCGCGCGCTGATCACGCACGGGCATGGCGACCACGCCCGTGCAGGTCATGGGGCCGTCATGGCCACGCAGCAGACGCTGGACATCATGGCGATCCGCTATGGCGAGGATTTCACCGGCACCCGCCAGGCCGCGGAAGGGGTGGCTCGCATTGGCGACGTGCAGGTCAGCTTTCACCCCGCGGGCCATATCCTGGGCTCGGCTCAGATCGCCGTGATGCCCGACCGCGGCCCCAAGATCGTCGTGTCCGGCGACTACTGCCGCGCCCCGAACCCGGTCTGCGCCCCCTATGAGCCGGTGCCCTGCGACATCTTCGTGACCGAGGCGACCTTCGGCCTGCCGGTCTTCCGCCATCCCGACCCGCTGACCGAGATGACCAAGCTGATCGCCAGCATGGCCGAGTTTCCCGAACGCCAGCACCTGATCGGCGCCTATGCCCTGGGCAAGGCGCAGCGTGTCATCGCGCTGGCCCGACAGGCCGGGATCGACGGTCCCATCGCCATCCACGGCGCGCTGCAGCGGCTGTGTGATTTTCACGTAAAACAAGGGATCGACCTTGGCCCGCTGGTCCCCGCCACCGCGAAACAGGTCGATGCCCAGCTGGTCATCGCGCCGCCTTCGGCCTTTGCCAGTGCCTGGGTCCAACGGTTCCGCGACCCGGTGATCGGCTTTGCCTCGGGCTGGATGACGGTGCGGGCGCGGGCGCGGCAGCGGGGGGTGGAGCTGCCCCTGGTCATCAGCGACCATGTCGACTGGCCGCAGGTCACACAGACCATTCTTGAGCTGGCCCCCCAGGAGGTCTGGATCACCCACGGGACCGAGGACGGGCTGATGCGCTGGTGCGAGCTGCAGGGCATCGCGTCCCGCCCCCTGCGCCTGATCGGATACGAGGATGAGCCGGAATGAAGGCTTTTGCCCATCTGCTGGAACGGCTGGCCTTCACCGCCGCGCGCAACGCCAAGCTGCGCCTGCTGCGCCATTACCTAGAGGCCACGCCCGACCCCGACCGCGGCTATGCGCTGGCCGCGCTGACCGGCGATCTGAAGCTCAGGGCGGTGACGCCGGGCCTGTTGCGCGGGCTGATGGCGGGGCGGGTGGACGAACAGCTGTTCGCGATGTCCTATGATTTCGTGGGCGATCTGGCCGAGACCATCGCGCTGCTGTGGGATACCGACCAGGATCAGGACGTGCCCCTGCGGGATGCCGTGGCGCTCCTGCGCGATACGGGCCGCGCGGGCCTGCCTGCGGCGATCACCGCGATGCTGGACCGGCTTGGCCCGTCGCAGCGGCTGGCCTTTCTGAAGCTCGCCACGGGAAACATGCGCGTGGGCCTTTCGGCCCGCATGGCGCGCATGGCCCTGGCCGAGATGGGCCCCCCCGAGGTCAAGGACATCGAGGAGATCTGGCACGGCCTGACGCCCCCCTATCAGCCCCTGTTCGACTGGATCGCGGGGGGGGCGCGCCCCGAACATGCGGCCCGCGCGCCCTTCCGGCCGGTTATGCTCTCCACGCCGGTCGATCTGGATCAGCTGCGCGCCTTCGATCCCGGCGATTACATCGCGGAATGGAAATGGGACGGCATCCGCGTTCAGGCGATCAACGACGACGGCACCCGGCGCCTCTATTCCCGGACCGGAGAGGATGTCGGCGCGGCCTTTCCCGACCTGCTGGAGGCGCTGAACTTCGACGGTGCGCTGGATGGCGAGCTGCTGGTGCGGCGCGGCGCCGACGTGGCGCCCTTCGGCGATCTGCAGAAGCGGTTGGGCCGCAAGGTCGTTGGCCGCGCGATGCTGGACAGCCATCCGGCGGGCCTTCGGGTCTATGACGCGATGATCTGGCAGGGGCGCGACCTGCGCGACCTGCCGCATCAGGAGCGGCGCGCGGTGCTGGAGGACGCCGATTTCGGCAGCGACCGGATCGACCTGTCGCCGCTGCTGCCCTTCCGGACCTGGGACGATCTGGCGGCCCTGCGCGCCGACCCGCCCAGCATCGTGATCGAAGGCGTGATGATCAAGCGCCGCGACAGCCCTTACGTCGGCGGCCGCCCGCGCGGGCCCTGGTTCAAGTGGAAACGCGACCCGATGATGGTGGATGCGGTGATGCTCTATGCGCAGCGCGGGCATGGCAAGCGGTCGGGCTTCTACAGCGATTTCACCTTCGGCCTGTGGGACGGCGAGACGCTGGTGCCCGTGGGCAAGGCCTATTTCGGCTTCACCGATGAGGAGCTGCGCGAGCTGGACCGGTTCGTCCGAAACAACACCACCGAACGGTTCGGCCCCGTGCGCTCCGTCGCGCCCAAGCTGGTGCTGGAGGTCGCGTTCGAGGGGTTGAACGCCTCTCCGCGCCACAAATCCGGGGTCGCGATGCGCTTTCCCCGCATCAGCCGCATCCGATGGGACAAGCCCGCCGCCGAGGCCGACCGGCTGCAGACGCTGAAGGACATGATCCCGTGACGCTGCCCCCCGCGTTCCAGGACTGGTTCGCCCGGCAGGGCTGGCAGCCGCATCCGCATCAGCTGGCCCTGCTGAAGGCTGGGGAGGACAGCCTGCTGATCGCGCCGACTGGGGGCGGCAAGACGCTGGCGGGGTTCCTGCCGTCACTGGTCGAACTGACCGCGCCGCATAAGGGGATGCACACGCTCTATGTCTCGCCCTTGAAGGCGCTGACGGCGGATATCGCGCGCAACCTGTCGCGCCCGGTCGCCGATCTGGGCCTGGACATCCGCATCGAGGACCGCACCGGCGACACCCGCGCCAGCCAGCGCGCCCGCCAGCGCATGGACCCGCCCGACATCATGCTGACCACGCCGGAATCGCTGGCTTTGATGCTGTCCTATGAGCAGGCGCCCGCGATCTTTGGGGGCCTGCGCCGGGTGGTGCTGGACGAGCTGCATGCCTTGGCCGAGAACAAGCGTGGCGATCAGCTGATGCTGGCTTTGTCGCGGCTGCGCGCGCTGGCGCCCGACCTGCAGGTCACGGGCCTCTCCGCCACGGTCGAGGACCCGTCGCGGCTGGCCCGCTTCATGGGCGGCGCAACCGTGATCCACGCCGACCCCGGCCCCGACCCCGACATCGCCATGCTGCCCACCGCCAAGGCCCCGCCCTGGGCGGGCGCGGGCGGGCATTACGCCGTGCCCGACGTGCTGGCCGCCGTGGCGCAGGCCACGACCACGATCATCTTCATCAACACCCGCGCCCAGGCCGAGCTGTTCTTTCAGGCGCTCTGGGCTGCGAATGACGCGAACCTGCCCATTGGCCTGCATCACGGCAGCTTGTCGCGCGAGGCCCGCGCCCGGACCGAGGCCGCGATGGCCGCGGGCGAATTGCGCGCCGTGGTGGCGACCGGGTCCCTGGATCTGGGCATCGACTGGGGCGCGGTCGATCTGGTGATCCAGGTCGGTGCGCCGCGCAATGTCAAGCGGCTGGTCCAGCGGATCGGGCGGGCGAACCACCGCTACAATGCGCCGTCACGGGCGCGGATCGTGCCCGCCAACCGCTTCGAGGTCATCGAATGCGTGGCCGCCCTTCAGGCCGTGCGCGAGCGCGATCTGGACGGCGACGACCGGGGGCCGGGGCCGCTGGACGTGCTGTGCCAGCATATCCTGCTGACCGCCTGCGCGGGGCCTTTTGACGTCAATGCGCTGTTTGCGGAGGTCCGCACTGCCGGGCCCTATCGTGACCTGTCCCGCGCCGATTTCGATGACTGCGTCGCGTTCGCAGCCACCGGCGGCTATGCGCTGCGGGCCTATGACCGCTGGCAGCGGCTGATGGAACGCGAAGGGCTGTGGCGCCTGCGCGACCCGCGCGCGGCGCGAAACCTGCGCATGAACATCGGCACCATCGTCGAGGCCGAGATGCTGAAGGTCCGCTTCCGCGGACGCGGCGGCGCCCCCTTGGGCGAGGTCGAGGAAGGCTTTGCCGCGACCCTGGCACCGGGCGATACCTTCCTGATCGGCGGGCAGACGGTCCGCTATGATACACTGCGCGAGATGGTGGTCGAAGTCACGAAACAGCCCTCTAAGGAGCCCCGTATCGCCACGTTCTCGGGCATGAAGCTGGCCACATCAACGCAGCTATCCCATCGGGTTCTGGCACTGATTGGCGATCCGGCAGCCCATGCCGGCCTGCCAGCTGACACCCGCGACTGGCTGGCGCTGCAGGCGCGGGTCAGTACGCTGCCGCGCCCCGGCACGCTGCTGACCGAGGCGTTCCCCCATCAGGGCCGCTGGCATCTGGCGGTCTATGGCTTTGCCGGGCGCAATGCGCTGCAGACTCTGGGCCTGCTGATGACGCGGCTGATGGAGGAGGCGGGGCTGGCCCCCCTGGGGTTCCTGGCCACCGATTACGCGCTGCTGATCTGGTCGCTGGACCCGGTGACCGACCCTGCGCCTTTGCTGGACCGCGACGGTCTGCGAGAGGGTCTGGGCGACTGGCTGGCCAGCAATGCGGTGATGAAGCGCAGCTTTCGCAACGTGGCGACCATCGCCGGGCTGATCCAGCGCAACCTGCCGGGCGCGCGCAAGTCTGGGCGGCAGGCGACGTTCTCCAGCGACATCCTGTACGACACGCTGCGCAAGTACGACCCGGACCACCTGATGCTGCGCATCACCGCGGCCGAGGCCAGCCGGGGGCTTGTGGATTTCGGCCGGATCGAGGAAATGCTGGACCGCACCGACCGCCTGGACCACCGCATGCTGGAGCGCGTGTCGCCCTTGGCCGCGCCGCTGATGCTGGAACTGGGTCGCGTGCCCATCGCGGGACAGGGACGCGAGCGCATGGCAGAGGCGGAGGCTGCGGCATTGATGGCAGAGGCAGGGCTTTCGTGACGTTCCACCCTTTCGATTTCGAAGGTCAGGCGCTGCAGGCGCGGGCCACCGGTGCGCTGTTCTGGCCCGAACGGCGCTGGCTGATCGTGGCCGACCTGCATCTGGGCAAATCCGAACGCATGGCGCGGCGCGGGGGTGCCCTGCTGCCCCCCTATGAGACGCTGGAGACGCTGGACCGCCTTCAGGCGGAGATCGCAGCGACCGATCCTGCGGTGGTCGTCAGCCTGGGGGACGGGTTCGACGACGACGCGGCGGGGCGCGCGCTGCCCGACGATGTCTGCGACCGGCTGCGCACGATGGCCCAGGGCCGGCGCTGGATCTGGGTCAGCGGCAACCACGACCCCGGGGCGATCTGTCCCCGCCTGCCCGGCGATACCGCGGCGGACCTGCACGACGGCCTGATCCTGCGCCACGAGGCCGGTCAGGGGCCGGACGTGTCGGGCCATTACCACCCCTGCATCCGGCTGGCGGGTCAGCGGCGGCGGTGTTTCCTTGTCGGCCGCGACCATCTGATCCTGCCCGCGTTCGGTGCCTATACCGGCGGGCTGGAGGTCACGGACAGGGCGCTGGCCGCGCTGGTGCCGCAGGGGTTGGCAATCGCCTGCGGCACGCGCGCCCTGCCGGTGCCGGTGGGCATGCGTCGCCGCGCATGAAAAAGGGCCGGCACACATCGCGGCCGGCCCCCGTCATCCTGAGTGGTCTGATCAGAAGCGGAAGTTCGCACCGATCTTGACGCTGCTCATGGTCATGCTGGCGCGGGTCGAGAGGGTGTCGATCCCATCCGAGAATTCCACCCGCTCGTTGCCGAAATCGCGGTACTGGTATTCGGCGAAGATCGATGTGCGCGGGTTGATCATGCGCTCCACGCCCAAGCCGCCTGCGGCACCCGTCGCGGTGAAGCCGCGCGTCTGCGAGAAGTCGCCCGTGCTCAGCGTATAATCGAAATCACCGCGGGCGACGCCCAGGGTGCCATAGACCAGCGTCTGCGGATTGACCGCATAGCCGGTCTTGATGACCAAGGTGGCGATGTTCTTCATCTCGCTCTCGACGCGGCCCAGCAGCGGATCACCGATGTCGATGCTTTCGTCGACCGAGCCGAACTCGACGCCCAGTTCAGGACCGAAGACCCAGTTGCCGCGGTGCCAGCGATAGCCCAGCTGCAGACCTGCGGTTGCGCCGGAAATGCCGACATCACCCAGCCCGCCGATCAGGCCCACATCCTCGCCGTCGATGACCTCGGAGAAACCCACCTGATCCTCGGTGTCGAAGATATAGCCGAGCGACCCGCCCACATAGGCGCCACCCCATGCCGAGGCGATCGGCGCCACGGGTGTCACCGTCACCGGTGCCACGTCGACGACGGGCGACACCACGCCCCCGGCAAGGGCAGCGCCTGCCCCCAGGACCAGGGCCGAGACGGAGGAGAGAGCAAAGAGGCGCATGGGGGATACTCCTGAAAAGCTGGGGCACGCCCACCGGCTGCGCCCGATCTGCAAATGATATCCGGTCAATCCAGCGCAGAGAATCGGCCCAAGATCAATTAAAACGCGCATTGGCCCCTGTCCCTGCACGCGGTGACGGGCATGGACAGTGACCTTTGGGCAACATGGGCCGTTCAGGTATCCAGATTCTCGACGTTCAGGGCGTTCTGTTGGATGAACTCGCGGCGCGGTTCGACGACGTCGCCCATCAGCTTGGTGAACAGGTCCTCGGCCTCGGCCACGTCCTCGACGCGGACCTGCAGCATGGTGCGCGCGACGGGGTCCAGCGTGGTTTCCCACAGCTGCTCGGGGTTCATCTCTCCCAGTCCCTTGTAGCGCTGCAGGGACAGGCCCTTCTCGCCCTCCAGGAACACCGCCTGCAGCAGGCCCAAGGGGCCGTGAATCGGCTGATCGCGATCCTTGCGGATGAGGCGGGCAGGCTTGGCATAGATGTCCTGCAGGGCCTGGGTCATCTCGCCCAGCCTGCGGCTCTCGCCGCTGCGCAGCATCTGGCCGTCCAGGGTGCGGTTCTCCTCGACCCCGCGCAGGGTGCGCGACAGGCGGATGCCGGCATCCTGGGTCGGGCGTCCCTGCCAGCCGCGCTCGTACTCCTCGGCGATCTGGTCCAGGCGGGCGGCGATGTCGGTAGCCACGCCCTGGGCGTCCTGGTCGATGCGGCCCGGCACCAGCGCCCCGGCGATCGCGGCCTGTTCGGTGATGTGGGGCGGGTAGTGGGTCGGATAGGCGCGCAGGACGCGGCGTGCCAGCCGCGCCTCCTCGACCACGCGGGCCAGGTCGTTGCCGGTGATCTCCTCGCCCGAGGCCAGGCGCAGCGATGCCCCTTCGACGCCCTGCTGGATCAGGTAATCCTCCAGCGCGGCCTCATTCTTCAGATAGACCTCGGACCGGCCGCGCCCGACCTTGTAGAGCGGGGGCTGCGCGATATAGAGATGCCCGCCCTCGATCAGCTCCGGCATCTGCCGGAAGAAGAACGTCAGCAGCAGCGTGCGGATATGCGCGCCGTCGACGTCGGCGTCCGTCATGATGACGATCTTGTGGTAGCGCAGCTTCTTCAGGCTGAACTCGTCGCGCCCGATGCCGGTGCCAAGCGCGGTGATCAGCGTGCCGATCTGGTCGCTGCCCAGCATCCGGTCGAACCGCGCGCGTTCCACGTTCAGGATCTTGCCGCGCAGCGGCAGGACGGCCTGGTTCTGGCGCGAGCGGCCCTGTTTTGCCGAACCGCCGGCCGAATCCCCCTCGACGATGAACAGTTCGGACAGCGCCGGGTCCTTTTCCTGGCAATCGGCCAGCTTGCCGGGCAGGGATGCCACGTCCATCGCCGTCTTGCGCCGCGTCAGCTCGCGCGCCTTGCGCGCCGCCTCGCGGGCCAAGGCGGCCTCGATGATCTTGCCGACGATCTGGCGGGCCTCGGTCGGGTTCTCCTCGAACCATTCGGCCAGCTTCTCGCCCACCAGCCCCTCGACCGCCGGACGGACCTCGCTGGAGACAAGCTTGTCTTTGGTCTGGCTGGAGAATTTGGGATCGGGCACCTTGACGGACAGCACGCAGGTCAGGCCTTCGCGCGCGTCATCGCCGGTGAAGTCGACCTTTTCCTTCTTCGCGATGCCGCTGTCCTGCGCATATTTGCCGATCACGCGGGTCAGGGCGCCACGGAAACCGGCCATGTGCGTGCCGCCGTCCCGCTGCGGGATGTTGTTGGTGAAGGGCAGGACGGTCTCGTGATAGCTGTCGTTCCACCACATCGCGACCTCGACGCCGATGCCGCCCTTCTCTCCGGTGATGAAGATCGGCTCGGGCATGACGGCGGTCTTGGACCGGTCCAGGTATTTCACGAATTCCTTGACGCCGCCCTCGTAGAACAGCTCGGTCTTCTGGACCTCGGCATGACGCTCGTCCTCCAGGATGATGCGCACGCCGCTGTTCAGGAAGGCCAACTCGCGCAGGCGGTTCTCCAGAGTCTTGAAGCTATAGTCCAGGTTGCTGAAGGTCCCGTCCGGATGCACGGTCTTGGCCGAGGCCATGAAGCGCACCTCGGTCCCGCTTTCACCCGGCGCATCGCCCACCACGACCAGCGACTTGACGGTGTCGCCGCGCTCGAACCGGACGAAGTGCTCCTTGTCGTTGCGCCAGATGCGCAGCTCCAGCCAATCGGACAGGGCGTTCACGACCGACACGCCCACGCCGTGCAGGCCCCCCGACACCTTGTAGCTGTTCTGGTCGAACTTTCCGCCCGCATGCAGCTGGGTCATGATAACCTCGGCCGCGCTGACGCCTTCTCCGGCATGCATGTCGACCGGGATGCCGCGCCCGTTGTCGCGCACGCTGACGCTGCTGTCGGCATGGATCTTGACCTGCACGAAGTCGGCATGGCCGGCCAGGACCTCGTCGATGCCGTTGTCCACGACCTCATAGACCATGTGGTGCAGGCCGGACCCGTCGTCGGTATCGCCGATATACATGCCGGGACGCTTTCGCACGGCGTCCAAACCCTTGAGAACCTTGATGGAATCGGCGTCGTACAAAGCGGGTTGGGCGGCGGTGTCGGTCATGCGTCGGGCTTTCTGTTCGTCATGTCTTGATATAGGCCTTCGCAGGGGCAAAGTCACGGCTTTGGCTGGGTTTTTCGGCCCCGTCGGCGGGTTTTATGCCCGGCCTGCCCAGATCTGGCCCGCACCCAGCACCAGCCCCACGAAAATCAGCAGCCAGCCCGATGCCAGGTTCATCCGCCGCAGCCCCGCGGGGGTCGCCAGACGGGCGCGCAGCGCGGCCAGCGTGGCGCCCATGCCCAGGTTCAGCAGGAACGGAATGGCCCCCGACATCCCCACGATCACCGCAACATCGCGCCCGGTCAGCCGCGCCACGTCGAAAAAACCGGGCAGCACGCCGACATAGAACAGCGCCGCCTTGGGGTTGCCCGCGATGGCCAGCAGGCCCGCGCTGAAGCCCGCCCATCCACCACGCCGGGTCAGCCGGCTGTCGCTGTCCACGGCCTGTCCGGCATGGCGCAGCAGCCCGATGCCCATGCCCAGAAAGACCGCGACCGCGATCCAGCGCAGGACCGACAGCAGGGCCGCCTGATCGCCCACCAGCAGCGTCAGGCCGAAGATGGCGATCAGAGGCCAGATCATGTCCCCGATCGCCACCCCAAGTGCCAGCGGCCAGACCCCCGCCCAACCGGACGACAGGCCCCGCGCCATGATCGCTACCCAGACCGGGCCGGGCGTCAGCCAGATCGCCGCCAGCGCGCCCGCATACAGCCAGATCGCCTGCACGCTCAGCGTCATGCGTCCTCGCATGCCGCTGAGGCGCCGTCGGTCTTGGTCACGGCCAAGCTGCGCGCGCGCGGGCCGAACGCGTCGAACAGTTCCGGCCCCGTGCCGGTCAGCAGGGTCTGGGCGGGCAGGTCGGTGATGCGGTCGTAAAGCGCCGCGCGCCGGTCGGCGTCCAGATGCGCCGCGACCTCGTCCAGCAGCAGCAGGACCGGCTGGTCCGACAGCGCACGCGCATTAGCCAGGATCAGCGACAGCAGCAACGCCTTCTGCTCTCCGGTCGAGGATTGGGCGGCGGGCATGTCCTGCGGCCCCCAGCTGGCGCCCAGATCGGCCCGATGCGCCCCGGTCAGCGTCCGCCCGGCGGCCATGTCGCGGTGGCGCGTCGCGGCCAGGCGCGCGGCGATGCTGGCGGGGTCGGCATCGTCGGCAAAGCCGTCCTGGGCCAGTAGGGTCAGGCGGGCGGCCGGAAAATCCGTGCCGCCGTCCTGCGCGGCCATGATGGCGGACAAGGCCGCCTGGCGGTTGCGGGTCAGGCCCGCGCCGGCCTCGGCCATCTGCGTCTCCAATGCGCGGTACCAGCTGGGATCGCCGATCTGATCGCGCAGCAGGCGGTTGCGTTCGCGCATGGCCTTGTCATAGGCCAGCGCCAGGTCCGCGTGGTCGGGCATCAGGGACAGGGTCACCCGGTCCAGGAACCGCCGCCGCCCTTCGGGTGCGTCCGACCACAACCGGTCCATCGCGGGCACCAGCCAGATGACCCGCACCAGCCGAGCCAGCGTGGTCTGGGTCACGGGCTTGTCGTCCAGGATGACATGGCGGGGTTGGCCGGGGGGCGCCGCGGTCTCGACCGCGTGATCGCCAAGCGTGGCGCGGAGGCGCCAGCCCGCATCGGGGCCCATCCGCGCCTGGTCTGGGGCGGCCACCGCGCGCAGTCCGCGGCCCGGCGCCAGCATGGACAGCGCTTCCAGGATGTTCGTCTTGCCGGACCCGTTCGGCCCGTGGATCGCCAGGGGGCTGGCGTCCAGCGACAGGTCCAGCCGCGGCCAGGACCGGAACTGGGACAGCCGCAGCGCCGTCAGTGTCACACGCGCATCGGCATGACGACATAGACCGCGCTGAGATCGCTGCCCTCGCGGATCAGGGCGGCGTCGCCCGAGCCGTTGAACAGGAACACCGCATTGTCGCGATCAACCTGGCCCGCGATCTCCTGCAGGTACTTGGCGTTGAAGCCGATCTCCAGCGGCTCGTCGGCATAGGCCACGATCAGCTCCTCCTCGGCGGCGCCGGCATCGGGGGCGTTGACCGACAGGACCAGCCGGTCCGCGTCCAGCGACAGCTTGACCGCGCGCGAACGTTCGCTGCTGACGGTCGCCACGCGGTCGACGGCGCGGGCAAAGTCGGCGGCGTCCACCTCCAGCTTGCGGGCGTTGCCCTGCGGGATCACGCGGCTGTAATCGGGGAAGGTCCCGTCGATGACCTTGGAGGTCAGCGTGATCGTGGGCGTGGCAAAGCGGACCTTGGTCTCGCTGACCGACACGGCGATCTCGGCCTCGTCGTCGTCCAGAAGCTTGCGCAGCTCTCCGACGGTCTTGCGGGGCACGATCACGCCAGGCATCGCATCCGCGTTCGCGGGCAGGGGCGCGTCGATCCGGGCCAGGCGGTGCCCGTCGGTCGCCACACAGCGCAGGACGGGGCCGTCCTCGGATTGGGCCACGTGCATGTAGACGCCGTTCAGATAGTACCGCGTCTCCTCGGTCGAGATCGCGAATTTCGACTTGTCGAACAGCCGGCGCAGCACCGATGCGGGCGCCTTGAAGTTCGCGCTGTATTCGCTGGTGGCCATGACCGGAAAATCGGCCCGCGGCAGGGTCGCCAAGCTGAAGGACGACCGCCCGGCCTGGACCGACAGCCGCCCCGAGGCGTCGTCGCTGGCCAGCTGGACCAGGGCGCCGTCGGGCAGCTTGCGCGCGATCTCGTTCAGCATCACGGCGCTGACGGTGGTGGCGCCGGGGCGTTCGACCTGGGCCACGGCGCGGTCCACGACCTCGGTGTCCAGGTCGGTGGCCCGGAAGCTGACGCCTTCGGGGGTGGCCTCGATCAGCACGTTGGCCAGAATCGGGATGGTGTTGCGGCGTTCCACGACCGACTGGGCCTGCGACACGGCCTTGACCAGAACGGCGCGCTCGATCGAGAATTTCATCAGTTTCCCCTGTCCCATGGCTCTGCGGCCCCTGCCGGACCTGATGTGTAGCCGCCCGCGCGGGCAGTCACAAGATTTTCGTGATCAGGCTTCCAGCATCCGCTTCAGCACGGCGATGTCCTCGACCATGGCGCTGTCCTCGACCAGCAGCTCCTCGATCTTGCGCACGCCGTGCATGATCGTGGTGTGGTCGCGCCCGCCGAAGCGGCGGCCGATCTCGGGCAGGGACCGGCTGGTCAGTTGCTTGGACAGGTACATCGCGATCTGGCGGGGCCGGGCGACGTTGCGCGCGCGTTTCGGACCCATCATGTCGGCCAGGCGGATGTTGTAATGCTCGGCCACCTTGCGCTGGATGTCGTCGATGTTGATCTTGCGGTCATTGGTCCGCAGGATGTCGGCCAGGCATTCCTGCGCCACCTCCAGCGTGATCTCGCGGCGCAGCAGGCTTGCATGCGCGAACAGGCGCTGCAGCGCGCCTTCCAGGACGCGGACGTTGGTGGTGATGCGATGCGCCAGGAACTCCAGCACGCCCGCGCCGATTTCCAGGTCGGGCTGCTGGGCGCGGAAAGCCTGCGTCTTGGACTGCAGGATGCCCAGGCGCAGCTCATACGTCGTCGGGTGCAGGTCCACGATCAGGCCGCAGGACAGGCGCGACTTGATGCGTTCCTCAAGGCCCTTGATCTCGGCGGGCGCGCGGTCGGCCGAGATCACGATCTGCTTGCCCTGGTCGACCAGCGCGTTGAACGTGTGGAAGAATTCCTCCTGGGTGCTGTCCTTGCCGGCGATGAACTGCACATCGTCGACCATCAGCATGTTCACGTTCCGGAACATGCTCTTGAAGTCCATGATCGAGCTTTCGCGCAGTGCCTGCACGAAGCGGTACATGAACTGTTCGGCCGACAGGTACAGGACCTGCGCCGACGGGTGGCGCGCCTGATAGTCATGCGCGATCGCGTGCATCAGGTGCGTCTTGCCCAAGCCCACGCCGCCATAGAGGAAAAGCGGGTTGAAACCCACAGGCCCCCCCTCGGCCACGCGGCGGGCGGCGGCATGGGCCAGCTCGTTCGGCTTGCCGACGATGAAGTTCCCGAAGGTGAAGCGGCTGTCCAGCGGCGCGCCCAGATCGGTGCGGGCGGCGCGGGTGGTCGGCGCCTCGGCCGGCTGGCCCGCGGGGGCCGTGGCCTGGGCCGAGGGGCGCGCCGCG